>JAFTKJ010000032.1 GCA_017453305.1 Clostridia bacterium | reverse complement strand
TTTCGTAAGGCTTCTCCTCAAAAAGAATGCTACCAAACACCTTACCTCACACAAAACAACTTTCTGAGCGGATAGGGTTAGTGGTCCCTAGCCGCTTGCGAGAGCCGAGCGAACCTGCGGTTCGCGTCGACCGTCTGTGCACACGCTGACAAATCCAATGCACAAAACAAAAAAGGAGAGCACAAACTCTCCCAATATTGCTATCTCAAAAACTTCCTTTCAGGGAAGTTTTAGGGGGTGTCGGACCCCTTTTTCAAAAGGGGTCTGACAAAACACGTCCCCTAAAAACGCGTCCCAATCCAAGAATATCAGATCTGCTTACACTCGTAGCCTGCGGCGGTCACCGCAGAGATCAATGCGTCAACGGAGGTGGTGGAAACAGCCTCTGCAACCGCTTTTTTGCTCTCCAGGTCTACAGTTGCACTCTTGACGCCCTTCACGCCCTCCAGGGCGCTCTTTACGTGTGCTACGCAACGGGGACACATCATTCCCTCAACAGAGAGGGTGTAGGCGATGACTTCTTTTTTTCCAAACATTTTCTTTTCTCCTTTTCTTAATGGAATCGAACGCAACCGAAGTGCGTTTAATACAACACATACCGATGAAAAGCTCATCGCCGCCGACGCCAGCATGGGGCTGAGCTGCCAGCCGAGCATAGGGTAAAAGACACCTGCCGCCACGGGGATACAAATCGCATTGTAGAACAAAGCCCAAAACAAATTCTGCTTGATGATGCGAATGGATGCGCGGCTCAAAAAGTACGCATCACATATCGATTGCAAGGAATTGCCCGAAAGGACCACGTCCGCACAGTCAATTGCAACCTCCGTTCCGGCACCCACGGCAATTCCCACGTCGGCACGCACCAGAGCAGGGGCATCGTTGATGCCGTCACCCACCATCGCGCAGGGAGAGGACTCCGAAATCTCGCGCACCATCCGCTCTTTATCCTCAGGCAAAAGACCTGCGTAAAAGCCGTCTAATTTCGCCTCTGCGGAGATGGAAGCAGCCGTCCGCTCATTGTCCCCCGTCAGCATCAAACAGCGCACAGAGGCACTTTGCAGGGCTTCTACGGCAGAGGGCGCGTCCTCTCGGATGCGGTCCGCAATTCCAAGGATCGCCACGTCACGCCCGTCAAAGGAGACCACCACCGCACTTTTTCCCTGACTCTCCAGGCGCAAAAAATCACTTGCAAGGCACACGTCGGTTTTTCTTTCCGTTACGCGAATTCCCTCGCGCAGCTCTTCTTTTTCCGCACACGTATCAACATTTTTACCCTGTTCCGCCATTCCGTGTTCAGGCTTTCCTACCCGACACAAAATGCCGTCCGCCACACCGCAAGCACCAACACCCGTCAAGGATGCAAAATCGGAGACGTTAAACAATTCCTCTCCCACCAGCTTTTTTGCCCCCAGCCGCACGGCAAGCGCCAAGGGGTGAGAGGACAGATTTTCAACAGATGCCGCAATTTTCAACACCCGTTCTGCATCTTCCCCGTAGGAGTACACGTCGGTGAGTGTTGGTTTTCCCTCCGTCAAGGTACCCGTTTTGTCAAAAACGACAGTCTTGATGTCACAAAGCTTTTCCAACGCCTCTGCAGAGCGGAACAGAATACCGTTTCGCGCACCGCGACCGATCCCCACCGTGATCGCCGTCGGCGTAGCAAGTCCCAATGCGCAGGGGCAGGAGATGACCAGCACGGCGATCGAGGAACGCAGGGCACTTTCCACCTGTTGCGTAGCGATCATCCACACGGTAAAGGTGATCAAAGAGATCAGCATCACGCAAGGAACGAAAATAGAACTGACCTTATCCGCCACGCGTGCAATGGGAGCTTTGGATGCGGCGGCATCCTCCAAAAGGCGAATGATGCGGGAAAGGGAGGTATCCTCACCCACCTGCTCGGCACAAAGGGTCAGTGCGCCCGTGGTCAGAACGCAAGCCGCACGTACCTTTGAGCCAACCGTTTTTTCCACAGGCATGCTCTCTCCCGTCAAGGCAGATTCGTCGGTGCTGCCGCTTCCCTCTACCACAACGCCGTCTACGGGGATCCATTCACCCACGCGAACCAAAATCAAATCTCCCACACAAATCTCTCCCACGGGGATCGATTCTTCTTTTCCGTCGCGCAAAACTGCCGCGTATTTTGGGGAGAGAGTAGAAAGGGAACGCACGGCGTCGGACGCCTTGTCCTTTGCGCGCGATTCCAACAGCTTTCCAAGAGAAACAAGAGTCAGAATCATCGCCGCGGATTCAAAATAAAGATCGTGCAAATATGCGTGCACGGCGGCATCCTCACGCGCCGTTGCAATCATCACAATGGCAAACAAGCCGTAGATGACCGATGCACCCGAACCCACCGCAATCAAAGAATCCATATTCGGGGAAAAATGAAGGAGTGCGCGAAATCCGCTGTTAAAAAATTTAAAATTGAGAACGATCACGGGGATGGTCAGGATCAATTGCGCAAACGCCATTTTCAAAGCATTCTCAACACCGCTCAAAAAAGGAGGTGTCGGCAGCCCGATCATACCACCCATCGAAAGATACATCAGCGCCAGCGTAAAGAGCGCCGAGAGGATCAATTTGATTTTTCTCTTCCGGTATTCTTTATTTTGATCCGTCTTTTCGCTATCCCCCCGCAAAAGGGTGTATCCCGCATGGGAGATCGCCGCCGCAAGCTTTTCTTCAAACGCTTCACGGTTAACGTCTTCGCATGTGATAATGGAGACCGAATTGGTCAGAAGAGAGACGGTTGCGCTGTCCTCATCCTTGATTACTGACCGCACGGCTCTCTCTACGTGAGAAACACACGCGGCACAGCTCATTCCTTTAATCTCGTAATGAAGTCTCATGAAAACCTCTTTTTTTATTTTAGTTAGCAATACCTAACTCGATATATAATATTATACCTCCTTTTTCCCGTTTGTCAATATCATTTTTATGATGTTTATTTTAAATTATTTGTAAATTTTTTTAAAAAAAGAAGGTGTCGTGTTGTAAATATTATAAATTTATGTTATAATTATATTATTATATATATGCGACACAAATTTTGAAAGGAGATTTTCAATGCCTTCTCAAAGCTACATCGAAGAAATCAACGAGATATGGACTATGGTAAAGGAATCCTTCCGTTCCGAGCTTTCCGAATCCTCCATTGATCTTTGGTTTGGAGAAATCAAAATCATTTCATTCCAGGATACCTCAACCGATCAAAGTACCCCCTCGGAATTCACCGTCTCCATGGGAATCTCCTCAGAATTCAAATTTAAAATCATTCAGGACAAATATATCAAATCCATTCAAGAAAAGTTCTGTCAGCTTTTGGGCTTTGAGGTGCGCGTCAATCTCATCTTTACGGGTTCTGCCTCCTCCTCCGACCAGGTCAAAAGTCAGATCGTAGGACTTCCGCAGGAAAAAAAGGATTTTTCTCCCAAAAAAGCCACTTCCGGACTTCCCGAATACAATTTTGAATATACATTTGAAAATTTCATCGTAGGAAGCACCAATAAGTTTGCACATGCGGCGTGCTTTGCAGTAGCAAACAGCCCTGCAAATTACGAGTCGGATGCAAAATCCTCTCTTTCCACCTACAACCCCTTATTTATTTACGGAAACAGCGGACTTGGTAAAACGCACCTGATGCATGCTACCATCAATCGCATGAAGCAGAACAATCCCGACATCAAAATCATCTACACCCGCGGTGAGGATTTTACAAACCAGATGATCGCCTCCCTCGCAAATAAGACCATGTCGGAATTCCACGATAAATACCGCAATTGCGACGTGCTTCTCATCGACGATATTCAGTTCATTGCGGGAAAGACCTCCACGCAGGAGGAATTCTTCCACACCTTCAATGCGCTTTACGACGAAAAAAAGCAGATCATCCTCACCTCCGACCGTCCGCCGCGTGATATCAAAACCTTAGAGGATCGCTTGACCTCGCGCTTTGAATGGGGCTTGATCGCAGATATCGAGCCGCCGGATCTGGAGCTTCGCATTGCAATCATCAAAAAGAAGGCAGAGCAGGTCAACGTCGTTATCCCGGATGAGGTGCTCACCTTCCTTGGTGAAAATTTGCGCTCCAACATCCGCCAGATCGAGGGTGCTATTAAAAAGCTGGGGGCTTTGAGCTTCCTCTCCGGCAAGGAGATCACCATGGAGCTTGCGCACGAATGCATCTCCGAGCTTTTGGGAGGTGCCGAGCCGATCAGCGTAACGGTGGATAAAATCTTCGCATCGGTCTATAACAAATACGGTATCTCAAAAGAGAGCCTGACCGGAAACAAAAGAAACAAGGATATTGCAAATACGAGGCATATCACGGTTTACCTCATTCGCGAGTTGACCGAAATGTCTTTCCCTAATATTGCAAAAATATTCGAGAGAGACCACTCTACCATTATTTCTTCCCATCGCCTCATAGAAACAAAGATCATTGAAGATCCCGCTTTTGCGGCAGATATTGGAGAATTAAAAAAGGAAATCACGGGAAAATAAAAGATTTCCACACCAAAATAACAGTTTTCCACAACATTTTCAACACCTGTGGAAAAGCAGGTGGAAAAAGTAGTGACTTCTATTTTTCCGCCTGTTGAAAAAATAGAATTTTTCCTTTTCTCATAAGCATTTTTTTCTGTTGAAAGAAATATCTTTCAGAAAGTGGAAAACTTCGACTTTTTCCTCCTTTTCTCCTCAATTTTCTACCTTTTTCCATCTTTTACACAGCAAACAAGTTGTGGAAAAATAAAATGGGAAACGATAACGTTCTAATTCTTCTGTCATCCGCTTAAAAATGGTGGAAGAGATCGTTCAGGTGTTCCCATCCTCCACATCTTTTGCATGATTTTTCCACCTTTAAACAAAAAAACAAAATCTAAAAAAGCCTTACACCAAAAGGAAATTTTAAGTTTTCCACAGTTTCTACACCCCTTACTAATAATACTACTAAAATAATAGTTTATTTATTCTATTTATTTCCGCTTCGCGAAGAAACCAAAAGGACGTTGCGCGGAGCTTGACTCGGAAAGGAACTTATCGAATGAAAATTATATTTAACAGACAATCCATCAGTGATGCGGTTGCTCCCTTAATGTGTGCGGTATCCGGTAAATCGACGCTTTCTGCCGCAGAGGGTATTTTAATGGAGGCAGACCAAAGCGGTAACTGCGTAATGACCACCTTCGACCTGGAAAAGGGTATGCGCGTATGCGTAGAGGCTCAGGTTGAGGAGGCAGGCTCTGCCATTATCAACGCACAAAAATTTGTACAGACCCTGCGCGTTATGGAAGGGGAGTTCGTTACTCTTACCGTGAACGAAAATATGCAGGCGTGCATCTCCAGCGGAAAGGCAAGCCACAAAATGACGGCGCTTCCCGCATCCGACTATCCCACAATTCCCCGCCTTGTCACCGAGGATGGATTTGTCATCGGTCAGTCGGTTCTTAAAAACATGCTTTCCAAGGTCATGTATGCAATGGCGTCCAACGACCAGCGTCCCGTTCTCAACGGCTGTTATTTCCGCATTACAAACGATGAGATCCTCACCGTTTCCTGCGATAGCTACAAGCTGGCAAAGTGCTCCTTTAAGACCGAGATTGAAAACAAGAACGAGGATCAGTCCGCGCTGAAGTTCTCCTTCATCATTCCTACCAAAACCGTCAACGAGCTGTTCAAGCTTCTCAAGGACGACGAAAGAGAAACCGTCAGAATTTATATGTCTCGAAAGAACATCGTTTTCAACATCGGTGCAATGATCTTCTTCTCTCGCTTGATCGAGGGACAGTATATCGATTTTGATCGCATTATTCTTACCACCCACCGTATTTTTGCAACGGTTGACAGAGAAAGAATGATCTCCGCTTTGGAAAGAGCGGCACTCGTCACCGAGGAAAAGATTGCGGGAAGTGTCAGATCCCACGTCAAATTGGAGTTTGCCGACGAATTGTTAAAGGTTTCTGCCGTTTCCACGCTGGGCAGCACTTATGATGAGATCGATATCGAAAAAGAAGGCGGTAATATTCTCATCGCATTCAACAACCGCTTCTTGATCGACAGCTTGCGCGCAAGCGATGCCGAGACCGTAAGACTTTCCATGACCTCGGCATTGACCAGCATGAACATTGAGCCTGCCTGCCCGCAGGAAGACCAGAAGGAGCTGTTTATGCTCCTGCCCGTCCGTATGAAAGAGTAATCGTTCGTTTCAAAAATTGAATTGCAATGGAATGCAACAAAATTCGCATTCGCGATTTTAGAAACATTGAGCAAGCAGAGATCGAGTTTGACAGCGGCGTCAATATTCTGTGCGGAGAGAACGCGCAGGGAAAGACCAATCTGTTAGAGGCGATCCACTTTACGGCGCTCGGCAAAAGCTTTCGTACCTCGCATGACGAGGAAATGATCCGCTTTGGTGCCGAGAGCTGTGAGGTATCGATGGATTTTACCGACTCGGTGCGCAGACAAAATATTACCGTCCGCATGATGGCAGGAAAAAGAAAGCACATCGAGCAAAACAAGGTCAAGGTGGGAAGAGTGTCGGATATCGTCGGCGCCTTTCGAACAGTGCTGTTTTGCCCGGAGCATCTTTCCCTGATCAAGGAGGGACCCGGAGAGCGACGTAACTACCTCGATATTGCTATTTCACAGCTGTATCCCGTCTATCTCAAGAGCTTGCAAAAGTACAATCAAATCTTAAAGCAGCGCAATCAGCTGATCAGAAACGCCGAGGAGGATCGACGCACGTTTGATTCCACTGTAGAGTTTTGGTCACGCCAATTGGCGCACGAGGCTGCCGTCATTGCAAAATACAGGCAGAGATATTTAAAAACAGCCTCCGTCCATATAGAGCAATGCTTTGCCGAAATGACGGGGGAGAGGGAAAAGCCGACGGCTGTGTACCTTGGCTCCTCCAAACAAGCTCCCGAGGAATACGAGGACGTAGAGAGCACCGAGGCGGCGTATCTATCACTCCTGACCTCACATTATGACCGTGAGATCGGTGCGGGGAGCACGCTGTGGGGCATTCATAAGGATGATATTGAGATCATGCTCAACGATAAGCCCGCACGTGCCTTTGCCTCGCAAGGACAGCAACGTTCCTTAGCGCTTGCCATGAAGCTTGCCGAGGGAGAGGTCTGTGCCGCCGTATGCGGAGAGAAGCCCGTCTTTCTCTTTGACGACGTTTTTTCCGAGCTGGATAGCACGCGCCGCGCTTACCTCTCTGGAAAGATCGGCGAGCGACAGGTCATCATCACCACCTGCGAGCCCTCGGGCATTGCCGGCGGAAAAATGATAAAGGTCGAGAATGGGACTTTCAAGTAATAAAAAATAAACTATGGAAACTTACAAAGAAAAAATTATTGAAATTATAGCAAATTCTTCTATCTCTTTTCTACTGTTGTTGATTTTGGGCTTGAGTGTGTATGAGTTGTATCAACTCTGCAAGGCACAAAGAAAACCAAGAAAAGGAAAGATTATATCAGCAGTTGTTATGATTGTGCTTCAAATGTTTACTGCTTTACTTGAGTTTTTAGATTCAAGCATCAATGCAGAAACGTTAGCATACGCAACAATTATCATTGTTGTTTGTCTGTGTTTTCTCATTCCCGAGGCTGTTTTTTACTATCGAATGAGAAAGCAAGAAAAGAGAAAAAAAGAGGAATAAGGAGCTTTACTTTTGAGGCTCCCTCCGAGAGGGAGCTGGCGCCGAAGGCGACTGAAGGAGCCTGCGTGTACGAACGCAAAGCACTTATTTTGTAGTGAGCAGTAGATTATAATGTCGCGTGCTCCTTCCGGTTCGCTTCGCTCACCACCTCCCTCCCGGAGGGAGGCTAAAGTAACTTTGCATCGACAAATTACAATTGAAAACAAAAAAACAAGAAAGAGTCCTACATCAAATAAGGAAAAAAACAAATGTATCTACACGTAGGAAATAATCAAAATATTCGTGAACGGGATATCATCGGTATTTTTGATGCCGATACGGCAACTGTTTCGGCAGTGACAAAAAAATATCTTTCGGTGGCGGACGCGCGGCATGCGGTAGAATTTGCTTCCGAGGAAATTCCCAAATCCTTTGTTCTTTACAAGGATAGAGAGGGAAACTTCAAAATCTGCTTTTCGCAGCTTGCAACGGCATCGCTCGTGGGCAGGTCGACGCATTGATTGATAAAAAAGTAGAATTTTAGAATAAGGCGAAACTATATGAAAGGCTTCTCCTTGAGGAGAAGCTCCCGCGATACGCGGGTGATGAGGTGTAGGACGCAAAGCGTCCGTTCGGAACATTCGTGCATTGACGCCATCTTAGATGGCTACACCTCATCCGGCTCGTAGTACTCGCCACCTTCCCCTCAAGGGGAAGGCAAAAGTAACATTCGCATCAAATAATAAAAATCTGCTTTTCGCAGCTTGCAACGGCATTGCTCGTGGGCAGATCGACACATTGAAACAGAGTGTGTTTTGAGCCCTCCTCCGAGAGGAGGGAAGCTCCGCGCAAGGTCGCGGGGCAGGGAGGAGCTTGCGTGTACGAACGCAAAGAACTCGTTTTATGGCGAGCGGTAGATTATAATGCCGCGTGCTCCTTCCGGTTCGCTTCGCTCACCACCTCCCTCCCGGAGGGAGGCTAAAGTAACATTCGCATCAAAAAAATAAGATGTTGAAAAGTTTGTAATTTCATTGTTTATCAAATTGAAATTCATCTCATTGAGAAGATCACAAAGGTTCTGACACAAACAGAAAGGAAACTAAAACATGGAAAATCTGGAACAACACGTTTACGACGAAAGTCAGATTCAGATACTTGAGGGCTTGGAGGCCGTCAGAAAAAGACCGGGTATGTATATCGGGTCTACCTCTGCACGCGGACTTCACCACCTGGTATATGAGATTGTCGATAACTCCATCGACGAGGCGCTGGCAGGCAGATGTAAGCGTATCGAGGTCACGCTCCATCCGGATAACAGCGTATCCGTTCAGGATGACGGACGCGGTATTCCCAGCGGAATTCACCCCAAAATGGGCATTCCTACCCTGGAGGTTGTTTATACCGTTTTGCACGCAGGCGGTAAATTCGGCGGTGACGGCTACAAATATTCCGGAGGACTTCACGGCGTTGGTGCGTCGGTGGTAAACGCGCTTTCCTCCTGGGTGGAAATAGACAACTGCCACGAGGGAAAGAGATACACCGAGCGATTTGAGAGAGGACACGTTGCGCGTGCATTCAAGGAGGAGGGAGCAACCGAAAAGCACGGTCTTTACGTGCGTTTTCTTCCCGATCCCGATATGTTCGAGGAGGTCGTGTTTGATTACGATATTCTGCTCAAGCGTTTGCGCGAGCAGGCGTTCCTCAACGGCGGTGTCAACATTTGTCTGCGAGATGAAAGAGCACCACAGGAGGACGGTACCTATCGCGAGGATGACCTGGAATACGAGGGTGGTATCAAGTCCTTTGTAGAATATATCAACGATCAGAAGAAGTGCGAACTGATTCACCCCGAGGTCATTTACATGAAGGCGGAAAAGGAGAACTGGGTGGCAGAGGTCGCAATGCAATATAACGACAGCTACAACGAGGCACTCCTTACCTTTGCAAACAACATCAACACCGTAGAGGGCGGTACGCACGAGGTCGGCTTTAAAACGGCACTGACCAAGGTGTTCAACGACTACGGAAGAAAATACGGTATCATCAAAGAGAGCGAAAAGAATCTCTCGGGTGAGGATGTTCGTGAGGGACTTTCGGCAGTGGTATCGGTCAAATTGACCGAGGCACAGTTCGAGGGACAAACCAAAGGTAAGCTCGGTAACAGCGAAATGCGTACCGTTCTTTACACCCTTGTCACCGAAAAGCTGGAGGAGTACTTAGAGGAAAATCCCAACGTAGGAAAGGCGATTCTGGAAAAAGCATTGGCTGCGTACCGCGCAAGAGAAGCCGCAAGAAAGGCACGCGAGGCAACGCGCCGCAAGGGACTGTTGGAGGGATCCACGCTTCCCGGTAAACTTGCCGACTGTCAGGAAAAGAATGCGGAATTTACTGAGCTTTACCTGGTAGAGGGAGACTCCGCAGGAGGCTCTGCAAAGCAGGGACGTAACTCGCGCTTCCAGGCAATCCTTCCTCTGCGCGGAAAGGTGCTCAACGTAGAAAAAACAAGACTTGATAAGGTTTATTCCAACCAATCGTTAATTCCGATCATTCAGGCACTCGGATGCGGCATCGGTGAGGAATTCGACCCCGCAAAGCTCCGCTACGGAAAGATCATTATCATGGCGGATGCCGACGTCGACGGCTCTCACATTCGTATTCTGCTTTTGACCTTCTTCTTCCGCCATATGAGAAAGCTCATCGAGGACGGACACATCTACTTTGCACAGCCGCCGCTTTATAAGATCTACAAAAAGGGATCCAAGTATGGCTCGGAGCGTTATGCTTACACCGAGGAGGAAAAGGAAGAAATCGTGCAGGAGCTTGGCGGCGTCAACATTGAAGCCGACCGCTATAAGGGTCTTGGTGAGATGGACCCCGAGCAGCTTTGGGAAACCACTATGGATCCCGCAACCCGCACCATTTTGCGCGTAACGGTTGAAGATGCCATCGTTTGTGACGAGATGTTCTCGGTGCTCATGGGAGACAAGGTAGAGCCTCGCCGTGTGTTCATCGAGCAAAACGCAAAGTTTGCGGAAAATCTGGATATCTGATCCTCACCCCTTACAACGCAAGAGAAAGGGGGATGAAGAATGAAGATCTTTCAAAACAAATTTTTTCTCGTTTGTCTTTGTATTGCCCTTGTGCTGACCATCGTTCCGTCCGTCTTTTCCATCATGGGGTATAAGGGGCTTGCAAAAAATATCGTTGGAACCATCACCATGCCCGTGCGCTGGTGCATTACCTCCATTGCCAACGGCTTTGAGGGATGGGCAATGTATTTTCGCAGCATGGATGCGTTAAACGAGCAAAACGAGGCGCTGAAAGAGGAAAACGACGCGCTCAAGCAGCAATTGGAGGACGCAGCTCTGTTGGAGGCGGAGAACGAAAGATTGCGCGAATATCTTGACATGAAAAACAAGTATCCCTCCTTTGAAATGGAGGAGGGAATGATCATCAGCCATTCCTCCGGCAATTACGTTACCACCTTTACCCTCAATCGGGGCAGCATCAACGGCATCGAAAAAAACATGCCCGTGGTGACCCCTGACGGTATCGTTGGGTACGTGACGGAGGTGGGACTGAATTGGTGTATGGTATCCACCCTGATTGAAACGGCAACCTCCGTCGGCGCGTACATTCCGCGCTCGGGCGTGGTAGGAATCGTCAGCGGTGACTACAGCATGCGATACGACGGGACCTGCAAGATCAGCTATATGGACGTGGATGCCGACGTACAGGTGGGAGACAGCGTGTATTCCAGCGGTACGGGAAGTGTGTATCCTTCCCATTTGAAGATCGGTACCGTTACAAAGATCGAGGTGGACGAATACAGCCGCACCTTAGTTGCAACGGTGCAGCCCGCGGTGGATTTTTCCGCACTCAAATGGGTGATGGTCATCACCGATTATACGTCCGTTCCTTACACGGGGCAAACGGAAGAATCATAATAGAGAGGAGCTGAGGGCATGCCTCAAAACCGAATGTATGGATTTGAAGCGCAGGCACGCTCGCAGGTGATCGTATTTGCAATTGCCACCACACTCTTGCTCCTTTTGGCAGGAACGCTGCAAACGGCACTGTTCTCACGGTTTACGCTCTTTGGGGCGGTACCGGATCTGATGATCTGCATCGTTTTGTGCGTTTCCTACTTCAACGGCAGATACGTGGGTGCCATTACGGGCATAGCGGCAGGCTTTTTCATCGAGGCGATCGGTGCGCGCGGCATCATGGTCTTGCCCCTGGTCTACATGATGATGGGCTACCTTGTGGGCAATTACGCACGCGCGGTACAGCCAAAGAGATACGTGCCGTATCTGTTTTATCTCGCCTGCGCCTTAGGTGTTCGGGCAGGGGTGACCGTATTGTATTCCTGCTTGCACTACAAGGTCATCAACGTACCTCAAATTTTGTTGCGCGCAGTTCTTCCGGAGCTGCTTGTAACCGCAATTGCAGGCGTGCTTCTTTATTTTCCAATGAAGCTGTTCTGCAAAAAAATCAAAGCTTAAGAAATATTCTCTTGAAATAAAGACAGGAAAGGGATCAAAATCGTGGCTAACGAAAAAGACAAGAAGTTTGAAAAAGAACAGGAGTTATCCCTGTTTGAAAATCAAAAGATCGTGGACGTGGGTATGGAAAAGGAGGTTAAAAAATCCTTTATCGAATACTCCATGTCTGTTATCATGTCCCGTGCACTTCCCGACGTGCGCGACGGTATGAAGCCGGGTGCGCGCCGCATTCTGTACGCAATGTACGAGGACGGTTTGGTACACTCCAAGCCCTTCCGAAAGTCGGCTACCACCGTAGGTAACGTGCTTGGTCGCTATCATCCGCACGGTGACGCTGCCGTTTACGGTACCATGGTTCGTATGGCGCAGGATTTCTCTATGCGTTATACGCTGGTAGAGGGACACGGAAACTTCGGCTCGGTCGACGGTGACGGCGCGGCTGCATACCGTTATACCGAGGCGCGTCTGGACAAAATCTCCGACGAGATGATGCGCGATCTGGATAAGAACGTTGTTCCCATGATGCCCAACTTTGATAACCGTCTGCAGGAGCCTACGGTTCTCCCCTCCCGTTTTCCAAACCTTTTGGTCAACGGTTCTATGGGTATTGCCGTCGGTATGGCAACCAATATTCCTCCTCACAACCTTGGTGAGGTGATCGATGCCACCATCTACCGCATGGACAATCCCGATAGCACGGTGGACGACCTGATGCAATACATCAAGGGTCCCGATTTTCCCACCTATGCCACCATTTACGGTGTCAACGGTATCAAGGAAGCGTATCTGACGGGTAAGGGACACATCATGGTGCGCTCCCGTGCCAACATCGAGGAGGAGCACAGACGCATCGTCTTTACCGAGATCCCCTACGGTGTCAATAAGAGCATGCTTTGCGAATCCATTGCAAACTGCGTCAAGGAAAAGAAAATCGACGGTATTACCGAGCTGCGCGACGAATCGGGCAGAGACGGTATGCGCATCGTGGTGGAATACCGCCGCGACGTCAATTCGCAGATCCTGCTCAATCAGCTCTATAAATATACCCAATTGCAGGATACCTTTGCCATCAACATGCTGGCATTGGTCAACAACGAGCCTAAGGTTTTGACCCTGCCGCAGATCCTCGATCACTATATCGCACATCAGGAGCAGGTCATTATTCGCCGCACCGAGTTCGATCTCGAAAAGGCAAAGGCGCGCGCCCACATTTTTGAGGGATATAAGATCGCGCTGGATAACATCGACGAGATCGTGCAGATCATGAAGACCTCTCCCTCAATTCCCGAATCCAAGCTGACCTTGATGGAGCGTTTCGGTCTTTCCGAGGTTCAGGCGCAAGCCATCGTCGAAATGACGCTTGGTAAGCTGACGGGTATGGAGAGAAGCAAGATCGAGGACGAGCTGGCACGTCTGCACGCGCTCATCATTGAGCTTGAGGGCATTCTTGCCGATATGGGCAAGGTCAAGCAGATCATCAAGGACGAGATGGGAGAGATCCGCCGCAAGTACGCGGACGATCGCCGCACCGACATCGTTCCCGCCGAGCAGGAGATCATCCTGGAGGATCTGATCGAGCGTCACAGCTGTGTCATTACCATGACCAACGCAGGCTATATCAAGCGCCAGCCTGCGGCTTCCTACGCCGCACAGCACCGTGGCGGACGCGGCATTATCGGTATGTCCACCAAGGAGGAGGACTTTATCGAAAAGGTCATCGCGGTCAACAGCCACTCCTATCTGTTGATGTTCACCAACACGGGCAAGGTGCAAATGCGCAAGGCGTATATGATCCCCGAGGCGGGCAGAACCGCACGCGGACAGAACATTGTCAACATTTTGGAATTGGAGGAGAACGAAAAGATCACCTCCTGCATCAGTGTAGAGGAATTTAGCGATTCGCAGTTCCTTACCATGGTTACCAGAAACGGCGTCATCAAGCGCACGCTTCTTTCCGAGTATGAGTACCAGCGCAAGGGCGGTAAGATCGCGCTGACACTGGACGAGGGTGACGAGCTTCTTTACGTCGTGCTTACCGACGGCACCTGCGAATTGCTCATTGCAACCGAGCAAGGTCAGGCGATCCGCTTCTCCGAAAAGGATGCACGTACGCTTGGCCGTACGGCACGCGGTGTCCGCGGCATCAGCCTGCGCGAGGGCGACTTTGTTAAGGGCGTTTGCGTGGTTGAGGAAGGCAAGGATCTGCTCTGTATCACGGCAAACGGCTTTGGAAAACGCAGCCCGTTTGATGATTTCCGCTTGATGAAGCATCGCGGCGGCTACGGCGTCACCTGCTACAACCTCACCGAAAAGAGCGGTGATCTGACGGGCATTGCGGCTGTAGACGATGGTATGGATATTATGATGATCACCGATTCGGGAACCATCATCCGTACCCCCGTTGCAGGCATTCCCAGCCGTTCCCGCAGCGCGGGCGGCGTCATCGTCATGAGACTTGGCGAAGGACAACAGCTGGTCAACTTTACGGTTGTGGCACACGAGGAAGAGAGCGACGAGGAGACCCCCGAAGCAGAGGACACGGAGTTGAATGAAGTGCTTGAAGAAGCAACCGAGGCAACGCCCGTGGAGGAGAGCACGGAGGAGACCACTCTGCAAGAAGCATCCTCCGACGATCAGGAAGAACAATAAGCTTAAGGGAACAGATATGAAAAAAATCGTTGTTACCGTGCTGACGGTATTGATGTTGATCTCTCTGATTCCCACCGTTTCGGGCTGTGCGTCCGTACCTGCGGTGGAGGAGATCTACGACCGCGTGGTCTTTCTGGTGGAGGAGTCTTATGAACTGAACGCGCTCTTTTACGGGTGCGGACTTCCCGTGTGGGAGGAGGACTCCGAGTACGTGGAATTTATGCATTTGTACTACGGCTTGAACTCCGCGCAAAGCTACGAAATGATCACCCAAAATGCGAAATTCTACTCGGTGGACGAGATCAAACAAGCCGCCGAAAAGGTCTACAGCAAGGATTATTTGAATGACGTGTTGTATAAAACTGCCTTTGATGGCTACGCCATCGAGGACGGAGCAGGCGGCGCAGTGGTCGGCGTTTCACGCTACTACGAAAACGAAGGCTACTTCTGGCAAGCCAAAGAACACAAGGTGTTTTACACCGCCATGCGCATCTATGATTATTCCACAATGCAGGTGCACGCCCTCGGCAGAGGGGGTGCCTGCGTGGTGACCATGGATTCGTGGCTGGAGGATACCCCCGAAAAAATTGAAAACGTAGAGATCCCGCTCGTCCTGCAGGACGGTCAGTGGTTCCTCGACAATTTCACGGGCGGTTGAAGAAAAAAGCATTTTTGGGGGGAACTTTTCAAAAAGTTCCCCCCTTTTTTTAAAATGGAAAAAAGGGGCTGAGACAAACGCTTTTCAGAAAGCGATTGACTCAGCCCCTCCAATATTACCGATTGGATATTTGATAGCGCGTTGTGGTCTTCCACACGTCGCCACCGGTTACACTTGCGCCCTTACAAATTACAAAATACATTTTGTTATAAGGTCTACCCGAATTATCGGTTAACAAAAATCTATCTCCGCCCGTTAAGCTTGGATACTTTGAAACGGACATCGAAAAACTGAAATCAGAACCGTAAACGACGGCTTTTTTTGCATTGGGATAGTATCCGTAATGATCCAACGTAGGCATGGGAATTTCGTTTCTATCGGTATAAAACGTATCCGTTAATGCTTTTAACGGTGGCATCATAGCCATATAGGAACTGCCCAAAGTATAGTCATTCAACCACTCTACCGTTTGATTCAGCGTAATTCCGTCGGCATGAACGATATATTCTTTATTATGCTTTAACACTTGTGTCGTATGATCGTTTGGATCATAGCCGATGGAATTTTCCAAGATTGTGATCTCGGTAAAAGGAGTCAAAATTTTTAATCCTTGCGGATCGACTTGTTTTCCGTCGATCAACACCGTGAAAGATGTATATTTTTCATCACCGTGTGCAAAACCGCCGATAAAATCATCCCGACCGCTTAACATTAACGCCATATCCCATTCAGCACCGATGGGGGTGATTGGATATGATTTTTCCAATTGATCATCATAAGCAAATGCTTGCCCGAGGCGCCAGATATCGGCATGAATGCTTTCACTCACCGTATGAACGACGTTATAATTCATATATCCTTGTGCCGTCGGCAGAAATAATTTGATACCACCTTGTGATTGTTCAAAATCAATAGAGCTGTCATATAGACAATATGATTTTTTTACCAACGTTTTCTCTCCCTCCCTTTCTTCTTGCGCAGAAGCTCCTTTTGGATCAAACAAATTCATAAAGAATTCTTAATTGCTGTGTGGATTGGAAAGAACCTGTTAACACGTATGATTTTTCAAGAACTCTGCGACCTCGTCGGCGGTGGGGATAGAAACACCTGCACCGGGGCGAGAAACAGTGATAGAAGAAACGGCAGATGCGTAGGCAACGGCATCGGTCATGGAAAGACCGTCACAAAGGCTCTTGCAAAGGCCGCCGATAAAGCTGTCGCCTGCGGCGGTGGTGTCAACCACCTTGACGTCGTAAATGCCCGCATAGGCGATCTTTTCGCCCTCTGTGTAGGCGCATCCGCGCTTTCCGAGCGTAACGACAGCCTCGGCACAACCAAGCGCTTGCAGGGCGCGGATGGCAGCCTCGGTGGTCTCCTTGTCGTCGGGAGAGATGCCCGTGATGAGCTGTGCTTCAAACTCATTGGGAATGATCATGTCTACGTAGCGGAACAATTCGGGGTCTGCTTCCTTGACGGGAGCGGGGTTGAGGATGACCTTTTTTCCGTGCTTTTTCGTCATACGTGCTGCAAAAAGCACCGATTCCATGGGTATCTCGTATTGCATGACCACGTAGTCTGCCCAGTCAAAGAGAGCCTCTCTTTGTGCAATGACCTCGGGGGTGACGTAGGCGTTTGCACCAATGTCAAGAATGATGTGATTATCTCCGCCGCAAACGGTGATCACAGCGGCGCCGGTGGGGGCGTCTACGGTCAACACGTCGGTGGTGTCAATACCAAAGGACTTCAGATTGTTGATGGCAAGCTCGCCGGAAAGATCCTTTCCAACCGCACCAAGCATCTTGACGTTGGAGCCGGTCTTTGCAAGTGCAACTGCCTGATTTGCGCCCTTGCCTCCAAAGTTCATGGCAAAATCACTGCCCGTCAGCGTTTCTCCAAGCTTCGGCAGACGATCGGTGTGAATGACGTAATCGACGTTGATGCTGCCGATCACAAGAACGTTTTTGCTCATATCAGTTCACTCCCGTCAGCTTTGCAAAGAGGTCGCCAAAGATCTTGTCACGATCCAGATTGCGCACGTAGATGTAGTGCTGGCGTGCCAGGTCGGTGGAGTAACGGGAATCGGGCGTGACGACGGGGCGGGGAATGGTCACCATTCTGCAGCCCTCGGGGCAGATCAGAACCGCCGCTGCGGTCACGTCCCAAATCACGCGGCTGGGCGCGTTTCCGGGGCGCTCGAGGTGGTCGCACTCCTCGGCAACGTTTTGCACTAAGTAGTCGCAAAGCGCGTTTTTGTTAGAGAGATAGTACTTGAGCTCGGCAACCGAGGTACGGAACTCGGTGCAAACGCCCGCGCAGGGAACCTGCACCATGGGGATGCCGCTGTCAAAAACCACCTGCGCGGAGGGAACGTCCTGACGCATGTTGAATTCCTTGCTGTCCCAGTGGTGAAGGGCATGACCGCCAAGCCAGATCACAGCGGTCTTTTTTGCAAGCTCGGGGCACTTGATCAAAGCCGATGCTACGTTGGTGATGGCACCAATGGCAACGATGATCACGGGCTCCTCGCTGTTCATAACGGTGTTGATAATGTTATCAGCCGCCTCGGACTCTACGGGAACGCTCTTATCCTGCAGGAAGGTGGTAGATCCGCGATAAACGGGAATGGATGCGTTCTCGTCTACCAGCTTCATGACCTTGAAGATCTCTTGGTAGCTCTTTTCCATGCCTTCGGCAGGGGAGGTGGAACGCTGATTGAGGAAGGGTGCGGCGTTGACGGAGAGCAGATTGATCTTCTCCTTTGCCAGCATGCAGTAAGCAAGGCAGAACTGGTCATCCACCTCGTTGTAGGTGTCGGTGTCAAGAATGATGTTCTTCTTGTCCTTGGAGCGGATCAGCTCCCAAAGCTTGGAAAGTGTCATTTCCATGGTAATTTCTCCTTTGAGATGTTAGAATGATGATGCGTTGTATTATTTCTTTTGCTGCTGTTGCTGGGTAGGACCTCTGTCGGCAACGCCGGTATACTCGATGTCCTGAGGCAGCGGATAGTACTTAGGCAGGGAGTTGTCTCTCTGATACAGACGGATGTGTTCACCGCGAGGCAACAGGTCGATCATATCGCCGCCGCGCCAGAATTCGGTGTATTCCGCACCGGCAAAGAACTCTTTCTTTTCTACGGTGTTCATGGGGAAGGTGAGGGTCAAAACGTCACCCGTGTGCAGGTTTTCTGCATAAAGAACGTTGCCGTTCTCGTTTTTCTTGCCTTCTACGCTCTTGCCGTTCAGGGTCAAGGTGGGAGCCTCTCCCATCCAATCGTAAAGGCGGAAGCCTGCGGCGCCGTCTGCCTTCATCGTCATATTGATCACGCCGTCATCGGGCATGCCGTCGCTCAGAACGTAGCGGTCGGTCTCCTTCGCGGTGTGAATGTTTGCAACCAGAACGCCGTTCTCCTCGGTCACAACGTTGTTCCAAAGGATCTCAAGGGCAATCGGACCGGTACCTACGCAGCAGCCCGCAATGGAGCGGAAGCGCGTCAGGGAAATGGAGTTGGGCTCACTGCCGCCCGTGTAGCCGCCAAGCAGACGCTTGTCAAGGTCGTGCCAGGTTCTGCCGTTTTCGTCGGGACGGGTGTTGTCAACCTCTACGTAGCCGGTGTATTTGATCTGGTTTTCGGAGAGCTGGTTGCGGCCAAATTTGTTCAGGTCGTCCCAATACTCTTCCTTGCCGCACTTGATCAATTCCTCACAGCAAAGGATCATATCCTTAATGCAGCAGGTCTCGCAGTGCTCTGCCTTGGGATCGTGCCACTGTGCGTACTCGGGGAGCCAACCGTAGGAGGAGGTCATCGAGCGGACGTACTTGTAAATGCTTTCACCCGCAACAAGGTATTTGTCCATTTTGGTTACGCGACCAAGGTAGATCAAGCCTGCGGCAACCCACGTAGAGGAGTGGATGTGGCCGAAGAACTCGTACTTGTAGTTGAAATAACGGGAAGGACCGAGCAGGTGGTTGGAAAGACCGATGGCAAGGTCGAGCGCGACTTCATCGTTTGCAATCACGTAGCGGTCAACCAGCGCGTGCAGCATTACGGCATTGCGGATGCATTGCTCGCCGCGACCGGTGTGACGGGTCAGATCAAAGCCGCCGTCCTGCAGGTAAACGTCGTTGGGGAATTCGTAAACGGGGTCCTTTTCATAGGAGTCGCCGGACCAGAAGGTGCGCACCTTGCGCTCGATGACAAGGGAGCGCATACCGCGAATGAGATTGGATGCGCGCATTTCAGCCTCGGCATCGTTGGGGTCGTTTCTGACCAGACGGTTGAGCGCGGGGAGGATGTAACCCATTTCGTGGAAGGATGCGTGCATGGTGTGCGTCCAGGGATACTTTTCGTGATAGCGAAGCCCGTGCTCACCCCAGGATTTGAGCACCTGGCGGCGGAAGCCGTCGTAAAGGTTTTTGGATTCACCCTGCTCGCCAAGGATGTGCTGAATGCTGTCCACAGCCTCAAACCAAGAGCCAACCAGCTCGGCGTCGTCCACACGGCAATGCTCGGCTTCTGCCGGCTTTTTGTGGGGCATGGTGAGCCAGAAGGGAAGATAGTCGTAGGCGCGGTCGGTCATGCCGTCAATGTAATTGAGGGCAAATTCGGCATCTGTCTTCAAGTCGTATTTTTGATAACGCATTTATTTCATCTCCTTTTTTTGATTCATATATTCAGAGGGGAGGACCCCAATGTGCTTTTTGAACATTCGGCTGAAGTGATTTTGGTTGGTAAAGCCGAATTTTGAGGATACGGCAGCCAGCGTTGCGTCGTTGCCAAGGTCAATGAACGCCTTTGCCTTTTGCACGCGAAAGGCGTTCAGGTATTCCTTAAAGGTCTGGTTAAAGCATTTTTTAAACAGGCGGCAAAAATGCTCGGTGCTGTATTGACAGTAGGTGGCAATGTCGGCGGTGGAGATGGGCTCCTCCAGATTTTTGTCGATATAATCGCTGACGCGTTGCATAAAACCGAACATATAGGAGGACGCCTCGGATTCCTCCTTGTAAAGCGCATACTGCGCAATCAGGGCGTAAAAGCGGATCAGCGTGGCATAAACCGAAACCGACCAACCGTTGGGTTGAGCGCGGTAAAGCTCTACCATGTCGTCAATTGCGCGGCAAAGCTCCGCGGCAGCAGGATGAGAGGCGGAGATGTGATTTTCAAAACGAATATCACGCAAATTTTCAAAAAAGTGATTGTCTCCTCCCTCCATAGGAAAGAGGAAATAGGGGTGAAACATGACACACGTGCGCGAAAAAGAGACGTCTGCCGAAGCAAGATACAGCCCGTGCAGCTCAAATGAGTTGACGATGATCACGTCGCCCTCAAAAGCCTTGATGGGAGCAGAGTTGATCACCACCGTGGCACAGCCGCGATTGATGCGCAAAATTTCAATGCCCTCGTGGTAATGGTATGGGGTAAAGGTGTATTCTGCCTGCATGGCGTTGCAGACCGATCTCGCCACAGCGCGGGGAATGGGTCTGAAGACGTCGTTCAGCTTCATTTTGTGAACTCGTTCACCGTTTTCAAAATCGTCTTTAAAAATGCAGACGGGTAAAATCGAAAATTGCCCGTCGCTCATCTTTGGGGAAGACATGTGTCGGCACTCCTCTTATCAAGTTACCTACATTTTACCATGAAAAGAAAGTAAAGTCAATAAAAAACATGAATAAAATCAAAATAATGCGTAAATAAATCAATTTTTGTATAGACAATACAATAAAAAAATGATATAATAAGCTGTGCAAAATCGCTTCAAAAGAGGTCTGTTTGCGCGCTTTTGGAGCCTGTTTTTGTGCAAAATGAACAAAAAACAGCCTAAAAATCGGCTGTTCCGGAAAGAAAAATCGCCCGTTTTTGTGCGAAATAAACAAATTGGCATGGCGTCAAGCTTTTGATTTTCCCTTTGAAAGGAGAGCAAGAATGAAACGAAGAATTTTGGTGCTGCTTCTGCTTCTGTGCATGTTGGTTGGCACGTTGAGCTGCGGACCTGCGCAGAATACCGATACCACCGTGGGGGACGGCGAGGAAACGACCGCTCCGGGCGCGCTCATGCCCCCCGAAAATTTGTTGCCGCTTGCATCGGCGGAGCTGACCGATTATGTGATCGTTTATCCCGCAGCCGCCAAAACAAACGGTGCCAAAAATGCGGCAAACATGCTGCAAGCCTTCATTCTCGAAAAAACGGGCGTGACCCTGGAGGTCAAATCCGACGTCGGTGCCAAGAGTGCGCACGAGATCCTGGTTGGCAGAACCACCAGAATCGAGACCGCCGAGATCGAAGGAGAGCACACCTTTGAGGACGGAGAATTCACGATCCGCGTCATCGGAGAAAAGCTGTGCGTGTTTGCAATCGACGACCAAGCCCTCAGCGGCGCAATCAATTATCTGACGGCAAAGGTGCTTTACATCAACGAGGAACAAAAGCTCGTCGGTATTGCATCCGATTATAAGATCCTGCAGGAGGCGACGGCGCAAGGCTCCGTTGCCATTACCGAAACCAAAGAGGACGAGGTCCTCTTCTCCATTAACCCGGGAGCTGTGGACGAGACGTTCTGTCGCCTGACCTACACGGGCAAGGGCGGCTGGAGAATTCAGACCAAGAACAGCGCATCCGAGGATTTTGAGGACATCGGCGCATCCCAGCGTCTGTCCGTATATTTGAACGAAGCTCCCGCGCTGAACACCGAGGCACTCACCGTTACAAAGAGCGGAAACCTTACCACCGTCAGTGAGGCGGGGGGATCTAAGGTCGAGATCAACACAAGAGCATTCAACATGGACTTCTACACGCCAAGCGGCAAGCTGGCGTCCACCGTCACACGCATCTCATCCAACGTGGGCGGAAGCGAGATCCGCGGCGCGCTGACTCCCGACGAGGCATTGTTCGGTACGGGCGAGCGCTTCAATGCCGCAAACCAAAGAGGCAAGTACATCGAGCTCTACGCGCTGGACATCTGGGCAAAGGTTGAGCAGTGCTACATGGCAATTCCGCTGTTGTCCTCCTCTCGCGGCTCCGGCATCTTCATCAACCGCTACGAGTACATGACTCTGGATCTTGGCAAGGCAAATGAGGAGGAATGGGTCGCAACCATCCCCGAGACCGTGATGGACTGTTATATCTTTGCTACCGACAAGATCGCGCAGGTCCTTGACGGCTACAGTGCACTTTCCGGTTATGCAAAGCAACCCGAGGAATGGACCTACGGCATGCTGATGTGCCGCTTTTCCTCTGACCTCTCCCGCCGTTGGGGTTGGGAGATCACCAATCCCAAGCTTGGCAGAAACGAGGGCGTGTACGATTGCATTGCCAAAATGGAGCAGTACGACCTCCCTTGGACAGGCGTTCTTGCCGAGGGCTGGGGCGTCTATCTGGAAAACAAGCACGAGGAGCTCAAGGAGCTGTGTGACTACGTACACAGCCTTGGCAAAAAGTTTTTGGTGTGGATCCGCGTTGGTACGATCCACGACTACATGAGCGGATATAACAAGGGCTATCTTCTTTCTCACACGCTTCCCGACGGAACGAATGAGGTCAAGTTCCCTGATGTTTCTTCCACCGTCGTCAATCCCGACCTTGGAACCGACGTTTCCTCCAATGTGTATCTGGATATCACCGATCCCGATGCGGTAGAGTGGTTCTTTGACGAATATTGGACGTATGTAACGCAAGAGATCGGCGTTGATGGTGTCAAGATCGACTTTTGCGAATATGTCCCCGAAACAAATCCTATCAACTACTACGACAAATCTCAGCCCACCGCAGGCTCGCATCACTGGTATCCCACGGCGTTCTGCGCAAGATTTTTTGAGATGCTGGATCAAAAGGCAGACGGCGGCATGTGCTTCAATCGTGGCGGCGGTATCGGCTCTCAGCGTGCCGCTTATATGTGGGCAGGCGACCAATTGCGCAACTACGACGTTTTGCAGCAGCAGCTGACCGCTGTGCTTTCCTCCGGACTTTCGGGCGTGCCTTTTATGAGCTACGATATGGGAGGCTATCATCTGGGCTCTTACAATTACGAGACTTATTGGAAGAACCATAAGATAGAGCAGGAATCCGTCGTCTTTGTCAGAGCCACGCAGTACACGGCATTTACGCTTTGCATGCAGACCCACGGCAACGTGCGCAGAGCCTACGATTTTGCCGAGTGGAAGCGCTACTACATCAACGGCACGGAGGTGCGCCTCGATTACGATGCTTCCGGTGCGGTGCCCGGCGTCAATTGCGAGGATCAATGCTTTACCACTTATGGCGGCAAGAATATTCCCGTTTACAAGGACGCCATTGGTTTGTATATCAACCAGAACGACCAAAAGGTATATCTCAAGGAAGTCGTTGACACCTCCTATACGTGGGTCACTGACGTCTACCGTGCATACACCAAGCTGCACGAAGTGCTCACGCCTTACATCACCGAGCATACCGAGCTGGCGTGCACCGAGGGCATGCCCGTGATGAGACACCTCATCCTGCAGTATCAGGATGATAAGAACGTGTACGGCATCGAGGATGAATACATGTTCGGCGACGCTTTCCTCGTCGCCCCCATCGTAACCGACAAGACCACGCGCGATATCTATCTTCCCGAGGGCGAGTGGCTGGATCTGAACACGGGTGAGAAGATCACCGTTGGCAAGGAGGGCAAGACCCTGACGGGCTACACGGCAAAGATCACCCAGCTCCCGGTATTCTATAATATGAATACCGAATCCGAAACGGCAGAGCAGCTTCTGCCCGCAATCAGCGAGATCTTCGCGTACCTTGCTACCATTCAGGCAACGCTCGGCTGATCCGCTATCACGTAACGAACCGAGGAGGTTTTATTTTGCGTATCAAACTTTTAGCAATGCTCCTTCTTCTTACAACGCTTCTGGGCATTTTCGGATGCTCGGGACCTGCAGGGGATGGCGGCACGACCGATAGCACCCCCGATGAGGAGGAAACCAAGCCGGCAGGCAACCTGTTTCTCTTCGCAGGCGGGGACGCACCGGTATTCCAAATCGTCTACCCCGGTAAGGACAGCGAAGCCAAGGCAGCTGCCGAATATCTGCAAGCGGTGATCAAAGAAAAAACCGGCATCGAGCTGGTAGCCACCTTTGACGGTAACCGTTCCACCGAATACGAGATCCTGATCGGCAACGTCGCGCGCGTGGAAAGCAGCGATCTGATTGACGAGCATTCGCTCGGCGCACAGGATTTCGCAATTGCCGTGGCAGGCACAAAGATCTGCCTTTGCGCCACCGGGCCGCAAGCATCCACCATGGCGGTGGAGTACTTCGTACAAAAAATTGCAGAGATCAACGAGACCGAAAAGACGATGGGTGTTTACGACTCCATCAACGAGGTGTTCAAGCTGGATGCCAGCGGTGCCGTTGCCATTACCAGTCAAAGTGAACATTACGTCGAGTTTTCCATCAAGCCGGGAACTCCCATGGAGGCGCTTTGCCGCATCTCCTACACAGGCGACGGTGCGTGGAGAATTCAAACCAAGAAAAAAGTCACCGATGAATTCGACGATATCGGCGCATCCCAAAGACTTTCTCTTTCCCTGGGCGAGCTTCCCGTGCTTCCCGTAGAAAAGATTACGGCAAGCACAAAGGGAGATCTGACCACTCTTACCGCGCAGGACGGCTGCAAGGTGGAAATCAACACCAAGGCCTTCCAAATGGACTTTTATACCGCAAGCGGTAAGCCTTCCAACACGATCACAAACATTACCACCAACGCAGGCGGCAGTTACATCGAGGGCGAGCTTCTTTCCAACGAGGCGGTGTTCGGCACGGGCGAGAGATTCAACGGTGCCAACCAAAGGGGCAAACGCATCGAGATGTATACCAAGGACATCTGGAGTCAATCGAATGCATGCTACATGGCAATTCCGCTTTTGTGCTCCTCTCGCGGTTCCGGCTTTTTGATCAACCGCTACGAGCACATGTATCTCGACCTTGGAAAAGCATCGAAGAACGTATGGTCGGCAGAAATCACGGGTGCCGTCATGGATTGCTACGTTTACTCCACCGAAAAGATCTCGGACGTGCTCAAGCGCTACAGTGATCTTTCGGGATACGCCGAACAGCCCGAGGAATGGACCTACGGTATGATCGTTTGCCGCTACTCTCCCGATCTGAGCCAAAAGTGGAGCACCATGATCAAGCCGAGCGACGACGGCAGAGGCGAGGGTGTTTACGACAGCATCGCCATGATGGAAAAGTACGACCTACCCTGGACCGGCATTCTTGCCGAGGGTTGGAACTATCCGGATTCGCGCAAGCACCGGGATCTGAAGGAGCTGTGCGATTACGTGCACTCTCTTGGCAAAAAGTTTTTGGTCTATATGCAGGTTGGTAACGCCAACAGCCGTATGGCAGGGTACAACGAGGAATACATGCTCAATATCGACCCGCACGGCAGGGGTGAATATACCATCAATCTTCCCGTCACCAAGTCGGGCGTCATCAATCCCGATGCGGGAGACCCCACAAACAGAACGCGCACGTATCTTGATATTACCGACCCCAACGCGGTGGAATGGTTCTTCAACGATTATTGGGAATATCTTTCCAAGGAGATCGGGGTGGACGGATGTAAGATCGACTTCTGCGAGCTCATCCCCGAAAACTATGAGATCCTTTACTACGATCACAACATGCCCACCGATGGCTCGCACCACTGGTATCCTACGGCATTTTGTGCCATGTTCTTTGAAATGCTGGAGCAAAAGGCTTACGATGGTATGAACTTTACGCGCGGCGGCGGCATCGGCTCTCAGCGCGCTCCCTACATGTGGGCGGGCGACCAGGCTCGCGGATGGGAATCTCTTGGTTTCCAGGTCTCCGCGGTGCTTTCCTCCGGGCTTTCCGGCGTTCCTTACATGAGCTACGATATGGCAGGTTACCAATACGGCTCCATGTCAAAGGATCTTGCCTACGAGTCTCAGGTGTTCATCCGCGGTACGCAGTTTACGGCATTTACCGTTTGTATGCAAACGCACGGCAAGGTCAGAAAGTCGTATCAGTTTGCAGAGGAGAGCTCCCATTACGCTTACGTCACCGATATTTACCGTGCGTACGTCAAGCTGCACGAGGTGCTTACCCCTTATATTACCGAATATTGTAAAGAAGCCTCCACCACGGGCATGCCCGTGATGCGGCACATGGTTCTGCATTGGCAGGACGACAAAAACGTTTACAACATCAACGATCAATACATGTTTGGCGACGCCTTTCTTGTGGCTCCCATCCTTAGCGATGCGCAGCAAAGGGATATCTACCTCCCAGAGGGCACGTGGAAGGATCTGAACACGGGCGAGGTTCACACCGTTGGCAAAGAGGGCAAGATGCTGAAAGAATACGAGGCGAATATCAAAACGCTTCCCGTATTCTACAACGTCAACAGCACCTCCGAAACCGCTACTCCGGAATTGATCGCGGGCATCGAGGAGATCTTCAGATACGTCAAATCGATTTGGGTTCCGCGCAGTTAATAAATAAAAGGAGGATTTGAATTTGAAAACCAAGCTTTTAGCCGCCTTGCTTTTGCTGACGATGCTGCTGGGAGTATTCGGCTGTGGTGCAAGCCAAAATGCCGATACCACGGTGGACGATGCAGGCGAAAGCACGACAGATCCGGGACTTACTGTCCTACCGGAAAACCTTTTGACGCTTGCGTCAGAAGAGATCGAAAATTATTCTATCGTCTACCCCAGTGCCAACAAAACAGGCGGCGCCAAAAACGCAGCCATTCAGCTGCAGACGTTCATCCGTGAAAAAACGGGTGTGACGCTTAAGGTCAGATCCGACGCCAGCACGACGGAGGAGTACGAGATCCTGGTTGGAAGAACCAGCCGCTCCGAGACCATCACCATCGAGCGCGAGCACATCTACAGCGATGCGGAATACTTGATCTGCGTGCTGGACAAAAAGCTTTGCGTGTTTGCCACCAATGACCAGACGGTCGGCTCGGCGATCAATTACCTGACGTCAAAGGTGCTTTACGTCAACGAAGCAAAGAAGCTTGTTGGTATCGCTTCCGATTACAAGGAAATGGTAGAGTCTTCTGCAAAGGGTTCTGTTGCCATTACCGAGACAAAAGAAGACGAGGTGCTGTTCTCCATCAATCCCGGCTCTGCCGAGGAGATCTTCTGCCGCCTGACCTACACGGGCAACGGTGGATGGAGAATTCAAACCAAGAACAGCGCATCCGAGCAGTTCGATGACATTGGCGCGTCTCAGCGCTTGTCGCTCTCCCTGGGGGAGGCGCCCGTTTTGAATACGGAGGCGGTTACGGTTACCAAAAACGGCAACATCACCACCATCAGCGAGGCGGGGGGCTCCAAAGTGGAGCTCAACACCAGAGCGTTCAACATGGACTTCTACACACCAAGCGGTAAGCTGGCATCCACTGTGACCAAGATCGTTTCCAACGTAGGCGGCAGCGAGATCCGCGGAACGCTCCTTCCTGACGAGGCGATCTACGGTACGGGTGAGCGTTTCAACGCCGCAAACCAAAGAGGCAAGTATATCGAGGTCTATTCTGCCGATATCTGGGCAAAGGCAAATGCTTGTTATATGGAAATTCCGCTTTTGTGCTCCTCACGAGGCTCGGGTGTGTTCATTAACCGTTACGAGTACATGACCCTGGATCTTGGAAAAGCGGATAGCGAAGAGTGGGTTGCACAGGTCTCCAACGTTCCAATGGACTGCTACGTGTTCGCTACCGATCTGCTTGCAACGGTGCTCAAGGGCTACAGCGATCTTTCGGGATACGCCGAGCAACCCGAGGAATGGACTTACGGTATGCTGATGTGCCGCTTTTCCTCTGACCTCTCCCGCCGTTGGGGTTGGGAGATCACCAATCCTACGCTTGGCAGAACCGAGGGCGTGTACGATTGCATTGCAAAGATGGAAAAGTACGACCTGCCCTGGACGGGTGTTCTTGCCGAGGGCTGGGGACCTTACAACGAGGGCAAGCATAAGGAATTGCAGGAGCTGTGCGATTACGTACACTCTTTAGGCAAAAAGTTCCTGGTCTACATTCGTGTCGGTACGGCGCACAGCAATATGTCCGGCTTTAAGAAAGAATATCTGCTGACCATGACTCTGCCCGACGGCACCACGTCGGTTGATCTGCCCGATACAAAATCCAACGTCATCAATCCCGACGTCGGTGAGGGCGTTGCCACGCACGTATATCTGGATATCACCAATCCCGAGGCTGTGGAGTGGTTCTTCAACGATTATTGGGATTATCTGACAAACGAGGTTGGCGTGGACGGATGTAAGATCGACTTCTGCGAAACGCTTCCCGAAAACTATCCCCTCAATTACTACGACGAATCACAAGCCACCGCAGGCTCGCACCACTGGTATCCCACGGCTTTTTGCGCCATGTTCTTTGAGATGCTGGATCAAAAGGCGGACGGCGGTATGTGCTACAGCCGCGGCGGCGGCATCGGCTCTCAGCGCGCTCCCTACATGTGGGCGGGCGACCAGATGCGTGTTTACGATACGCTCAAGTATCAGCTGACGGCGGTGCTCTCCTCCGGACTTTCCGGCGTTCCCTTTATGAGCTACGATATGTCGGGCTACCACTTGGGCTCCTACAACTCCGAGACCTATTGGAACAACCGCAGGATCGAGCAGGAATCCATCATCTTTATCAGAGGCACACAGTATACGGCGTTTACGCTTTGTATGCAGACCCACGGTAACGTGCGCAGATCCTACGATTTTGCCGAATGGGAACGCTATTATATCAACGGTACGGAAGTACGCATGGATTACGATAACAGTGGCAACACACCGGGCGTGAACAGCAAGAACCAATGCTTCGTTGTTTACGGCGGCAAGAATATCCCCGTGTACAAAGACTCCAACGGACAGTATATCACGCAAGGCGACGAAAAGGTATACATCAGCGTTGTGGTTGATACCTCATACTCCTGGGTCACCGATATCTACCGCGCCTACACCAAGCTGCACGAGGTGCTCACACCTTACATCACCGAGCACACCGAGCTGGCGTGCACCGAGGGGCTGCCCGTGATGAGACACCTCATCCTGCAGTATCAGGACGATAAGAACGTATACGGCATCGAGGATGAATACATGTTCGGCGACGCTTTCCTCGTTGCTCCCATCGTAACCGACAAGACCACGCGCGATATTTACCTGCCCGAGGGCGAGTGGCTGGATCTGAACACGGGTGAGAAGATCACCGTAGGCAAAGGGGGCAAGACCCTGACGGGCTACACGGCAAAGATCACCCAGCTCCCGGTATTCTACAATATGAATACCGAATCCGAAACGGCAGAGCAGCTTCTGCCCGCAATCACCGAAATCTTCGAGTATCTTGGAACCATCCAGGCAAAGCTCGATTGATGAATAAAAACGAAACAAATCGAAGGAGGTTTTTGTTTTGAAAATCAAACTCATTGCAATGCTGCTTCTCCTGACAATGCTCCTTGGCATTTTCGGATGTTCCGGACCTGCGGGAGACGGCACCACAACGGACGACGGTACCGGTGACGGCACAACCCCCGGTGGAGATACGCCTGCCGGCGAACAGCTGTTCTTTGCGGGAAGCGGAAGTCAAACCTTCCAGATCGTATATCCCGGTAAGGATAGCGAATGTCAAGCCGCTGCCGAGTATCTGAAGCAGATCATCAAGGCAAATACGGGCGTTGAGCTGAAGGTCACCTTTGACGGCGACGCATCTGCCGACTACGAGATCCTGGTAGGAAACGTAGCGCGTACGGAAAGCCGCGACCTCATCTCCGAAAACTCGCTCGGCGCGCAGGATTTCGCAATTGCAGTCGTAGGCACAAAGATCTGCCTCGCTGCAAGCAATCCGCAGGCTGCAACCATGGCGGTAGAGTACTTCGTACAAAAAATTGTGGAAGTAGATACTACTGCAAAGACAATGAGCGTTCTTGCTAATATGAACGAGGTATTCAAGCTGGGCAGCAACGGTGCTGTTACCATCACCGCGCAGGATGAAAACTACGTTGAGTTTTCCATCAATCCCGGCTCTCCCCAAGAAGCGCTTTGCCGTATTTGCTATACGGGCGAGGGTGCTTGGAGAATTCAGACCAAGAACAAGGTCACCGATGAGTTCGATGATATCGGCGCATCCCAAAGACTTTCTCTTTCCCTGGGTGAGCTTCCCGTGCTCCCCGTGGAAAAGATCACCGTAGCACAAAACGGTAACCTGACCACCGTCACCGCACAGGATGGTTCCAAGGTTGAGATCAACACCAGAGCGTTCAACATGGACTTCTACACCGTTGGCGGTAAGCTGTCCAACACCATTACCGCTATCACCTCCAACGCAGGCGGCAGCTACATCGAGGGCACCCTGCTTCCCGACGAGGCTGTGTTTGGTACGGGTGAGAGATTCAACGGCGTGAACCAAAGAGGCAAGCGCATCGAGATGTACACCAAGGATATCTGGAGCCAGGCGAATGCATGCTACATGGTCATTCCGTTGCTTTGCACCTCCCGCGGCGCGGGCATCCTGATCAATCGCTACGAGCACATGTGGTTCGACCTTGCAAACACCACCGAGGACGTGTGGAAGGTTGAAGTCACCGGTGCTGTCATGGACTGCTACGTTTACTCCACCGAAAAGATCGCAGACGTCCTTAAGCGCTACAGCGATCTGTCCGGCTATGCAGAGCAGCCCGAGGAATGGACCTACGGTATGATCGTATGCCGCTACTCTCCCGACCTGAGCCAGAAGTGGACCAGCATGATCGCTCCCGACGATGACGGCAGAGGCGAGGGCGTTTACGACACCATTGCAAAGATGGAAGCGTACGACCTTCCCTGGACGGGTATTCTTGCAGAGGCATGGAGCTATCCGACCGAGAGAAAACATAAGGACTTGAAGGAGCTGTGCGACTACGTACACTCTCTTGGTAAAAAGTTCCTGGTTTACATGGCAGTCGGTAGTGCCAGCAGCGGTATGGGAGGCTACAGAGAAGACTACATGCTCTCCATCGACGTCAACGGCAAATCCACGATCAGACTCCCTGTAACCACCTCCGGTGTTATCAATCCCGATGCAGGAAACCCGGAAACCGACACACGCGTTTACCTGGATATCACAAATCCCGAGGCTGTGGAGTGGTTCTTCAACGATTATTGGGATTACCTCTCCAACGATATCGGTGTAGACGGTTGTAAGATCGACTTCTGCGAGCTCATCCCCGAAAACTACGAGATCAACTTCTACGACAAGAGCACGGCTACCGACGGTACGCACCATTGGTATCCCGCAGCATACTGCGCAATGTTCTTTGATATGCTGGCGCAAAAGGCTGACGGCGGTATGAACTACACGCGCGGCGGCGGCATCGGCGCACAGCGCGCACCCTACATGTGGGCAGGCGACCAGTTCCGCGGATGGGATTCCCTGAAGTGGCAGGTTTCCGCAGTACTTTCCTCCGGCCTTTCCGGTGTTCCTTACATGAGCTACGATATGTCCGGTTACCAGTACGGCTCCATGTCCAAGGATATTGCGTATGAATCTCAGGTATTCATCCGCGGAACGCAGTTCACCGCATTCACCATTTGTATGCAGACGCACGGTAAGGTAAGAACACCTTACAAGTTTGCAGACGAGAATCCAAACTATGCTTACGTTACCGACCTCTATCGTGCATACGTCAAGCTGCACGAGCTGCTCACTCCTTACATCACCGAGTACTGCGAGGAGGCTTCCACCACGGGCATGCCTGTGATGCGCCACCTGATTCTGCATTGGCAGGATGATAAGAATGTTTACAACATCAGCGACGAATACATGTTCGGCGATGCGTTCCTGGTAGCTCCCGTGCTGACCAACGCAAAGTCGCGTGACATTTATCTGCCCGAGGGCGAATGGCTGGATCTGAACACGGGTGAGACCATCACCGTAGGCAAGGAAGGCAAGGAGATCAAGGGCTATGCGGCAGGTATTTCGGTGCTTCCCGTATTCTACAACGTCAACAGCACTTCCGAAACCGTGACGCCCGAGTTGATCGAGGGTATTCAAGAAATCTTCGCGTATGCAAAAACGGTAGCATACGGTAAATAATCAGAATGGAGGATTAAAAGCATGAAAAAATTATTGCTTGCTTTGTTGCTTGTTGCAGCAATGGTCATCACCTTTGCAGCATGTAACGACAACCCCGCCGGCGGCACCACCGAAGGCAATGGAACGACCGACGCTCCCGAAGAGACCGAGGCGCCCCTCGTAGAGGTCGAGCTGGCTAAGGGCGAAACCGAGGATATCGTAAAAGAACAGTACAAGGGCAACACCACCCTGGTAAACATTGCAATTCCCGAGGGTGTTAAGAACATTCAGGATTCCGCATTTGAAAACTGCACCTCCCTGAAAAAGGTAATCTTCCCCTCCACGCTCAAGGAGATCAACCTCAACGCATTTGCAGGCTGCACCTCCCTTGAGGAGATCGTGATCAAGTCCGAAGTTAAGTACGTCAGCACCGTAGCCTTCACCAACGCTCCCGTTACCAAGGTTACCATTGCAGACGGCGTTGATGATATCGGTAAGCTGTTCTTGAGAACCTTCCCGAAGCTGACCACCGTTGAGATCGGTGAGGGCGCTACCACTCTGGAGGATATCTCCCTTCTGGATTGCACCAACCTGACCAGCGTAAAGCTCCCCTCGACTCTGACTACCATCGCGGCAAACAACTTCAAGAACTGCCGCTCTCTCGAGACCATCGAGATCCCTGCAACCGTTAAGAAGATCGGCGCAAACGCATTCGCAAACTGCACCTCCCTGAAGGAGATCGTGATCCCCGATGGCGTTACCGAGCTCAAGGACGGCGTATTCAAGAACTGCTCTTCCGCAACCAAGATCACCTTTGGTAAGGTGAACAAGATCGGTGCCGACGTATTCTCCGGCTGCTCCTCTTTGGAAAGCGTAGAGATCCCCTCAGCAATCAAAGAACTGAGCGCAGGTACCTTTAGAGATTGCCACGGCTTGAAGAGCGCAGACGTTTCTTCTTTGACTGTCATTCCCGACAGACTCTTCTTCAACTGCTATGCACTTTCCGACGTAAAGCTTTCCAAGAGCATTACCTCCATCGGTAAGGAAGCATTCCGCAATACCGCAATTACCGCATACGAGTTCCCCGCAACTCTGGTTTCCATCGGCGATTCCGCATTCCAGGGAACCAAGCTGACCACTGCCAACATCCAGGGCGTAAAGGAGATCGGCGATTACGTATTTAAGGATTGCGTGCAATTGAAGAACGTTACGCTTCCCGCAAACGTGACCTCCATCGGTATGTATGCATTCTACAATACCGCAATCGAGACCATCGCAATTCCGGATGGCGTTACCTACCTTCCCACCAACGTATTTGCAAAGTGCACCGCGCTCAAGAGCATTAACCTGAATAAGGTCACCGAAATCGGCTACCGCGCATTCGAGGGCTGCACCGCGCTCAAGACCGTGGATCTTGGCGACGTAACCAAGATCGGCGGATACGCATTCATCAGATGCTATGCATTGGAGTCCATTGATCTGACCGGCGTTAAGACGGTAAAGAACGACGCATTCCACGGCTGCATCTCGCTCAAGAGTGTCAACCTCGGTAAGGATCTGGTTGCAATTGAGGATAGCGCATTCTTCAACTGCGTCAAGCTCGAGACTGTTACCGGTTCCTTGGAGAACCTGACCCTGCTCGGATGCCTCAACTCTCACTTGCTCAGCATTGAGACTGTGCAGCTGCCCAGTAGCGTAGAGGAATTCCCCAACTACGACGAGATCGTAAAGGAACTGAAGGATTTCAGCAACAACTATGAGTCCGATTACGTTCCCTTCGAGCCGCAATAAGCGTATAAAAAGAACACGGTCGGCAGGTGCAACAGCACCTGCCGCCCGTGTTTGTTTGTATGACGTTAAGAAATAATTTACAAATCGAAAAAACACCGAAGCGCGTTTTTTTTGAACGATAAGTATATTTATTTTTTCTTCGTTCAGCTTTTGTGCAAATGTAACAAGCGAAAGACTTTATTTTTGTGCAAAACGCCAATTGACATTCTTTTTGATTTGTTGTAAGATAAAGTGAAAACTTATTCGTCTTTATATAAACCGGATAAGAAAAATACAAGAAGGGGAGAACAATTTATGAAAAAATCAATCAGAATCTTGATGGTGCTGTTGGTTTGCCTGATGATCGTTCCCATGTTTGCCGCATGCGGCAACGGTGACGGCGCCGATACGACCAAGCCCACCGGGAACCAGCCGAGCGGCAATCAAGAAACGACCACTCCCGGTGAGGGAGGGGTAAAGGACCCGAACTACATCGCGCCCATCGATATGGACGGTTACGTGTTCAAGGCACTGGTTCGCTCTAAGGACGTGGGCGACTCCACAGAAGCACTTCAAAACGGTAGTGCAGGCTTTTACTGCGAGGACTTCTGGGTAGCAGAGGAGAGCCAGGATGCGCTTTCTTTCGCTGTTTACACCCGCAACCTGACCATTCAAGAGGATTTCAACTGCCGCATTGCGCAGGTGGATCAGCATATGTCCATGTATCAGCAGCTGATGGATGCATACGACAGTGGCGAGACCTATGAGATGACTGTCATTCTGGCAACGCATGCCGCATCTGCCGCAACCTCCAACCTGCTCCGCGACATCAACTCGATGGACTACGTGGACTTGACCCACGCAGCTTACGACCAGAACTCCATCAAGGAGCTTTCCATGGGCGGTAAGCTTTACTACCTCAGCGGCGACATGAACATTTCCACCATGGATAACGCAATCGTCAGCGTCGTCAATATGGTACTGTTTGACTCCTTGAAGGAGACCTTCCTTGAAGTGTTTAACGACGAGCTCTTTACCGACCCCTACGAAATGGTTGCAGAGGGCGAATGGACGCTGGATAACCAGCTGACCATGGCAGAGCTTGCAAACGTGGACATGAATAAGTCGGACGGAGCTTTGAGCCACGCAAAGGGTGATACCATCGGTTACTTCCAGTACGGTGCCACTCCTTTGTACTACTTCTACGGCTCCGGCGCGCGCATCAGTGAGCTGGACGAGGACGGATATCCGACCTTGGTAATTGACAGCGACTTGGCACAAGAAACCTACGACTATCTCTACAGAGAATACAATGTCGTTTCCAAGCCCTGGATGCCTCGCGGCTTTGAGGCAGACAGAAGACCCAACGTGCTCTCCGGTCAGGTTCTGTTTGTAGATTACCTGTTGTGGGACGTTCGTAAGACCATGTATCCTCAGTCCACCTTCGAGTACGGTCTGCTTCCTCTCCCGCTGTTTACGGACGGACAGGAAAGACACTACACCGTAATGTATTGGCAGAACTGCGTCAACCTGTGGGCAATGCCCAATATGTGCGCAGATCCCGATCTGGCAGCCCGCATGCTGCAGATCATGGCGGTTTACTCCTCCAAAAAGGATTCCACCATGGATGCGTACTATCAAAAGACCATGTACATGACCGTTGCAACCGATATGGGCTCCCGTAACGCGTTGAACATGGTTAAGGATTCCATCGTTTACGATATCGCTCTGCTGTACGGCTGGGGCGCGTATAAGGATCTGCTTTTGAAGATTGGTACCGCTTCTGCAAACGGCTATGCACACGGTACCGCAAACATCGATACCGCAACCGCACAGATGGAAATCACTCTGGAGCAGTTCAAGAATCCGCAGCACGTGCCCGATGCACAGTAATTAAAATAAAAGTTCAAGGGGCTGATCTGCTTTGCAGGTCAGCTCTTTTTGTAAGACGAAAACCCCGCCATAGTGGCGGGGTTCAATAAAGGCTTTGCCGATAAGCAGAAATCGAATAAAGAGTAGGAGCATGCCAAAGGCTCCTTCCGAGAGGGAGCTGTCACCGAAGGTGACTGAGGGAGAG
>JAFTKJ010000005.1 GCA_017453305.1 Clostridia bacterium | reverse complement strand
TGAGAAAACAGTTTTTCTCTGACCGCAAAACTATATCCTGCGGCAATGCGCGAGGTCAAAAATCCGCAAGCGATCGCCAACGCTGCGCTTGCAAGCGTACATCCGAGCATCTTTGCTCCCACCGACAGAATATCTGCCATTTCACTTCCGGGGGTGTTGATCAAAACCGTCAAATCACTCATATAGTCGGGCATCGTCAGATCAAAATAGATCTGTCCGATGATCAAAGCAATACAACCGAGAACCATCCACCGTTCCCGATTTTTCATGTATTTCAGCAATTTGAGCATCTTGAAATTATTTCTCCTTTATAATCTTATCAATATTTGCATCCATCAATTTGAAGCAACGCTCCATTACGGCGCGATCCTCCTCGCTGATTCCCTCAAGCACGGCACTCGCAAACTGAATCTGACGCTCCCGTCCTGCTTCAACGATCTTCTGCGCCTTTTCCGTACAAACAAGGGCATCCTTTCTTCTGTCTCCGGGAACGGCTCGTCTTTCAATGTATCCCCCCTGCACCAAACTTTCAACGTGAGCGGATACCACGGGGCGCTTCAGTCCTCTCATATCGCAAATATAGCTTGCCGTAGCAAACTCGGGATTATTGGCAATAAAAAGAAGGATGCTGATCGCAGTATGGGGCATATCGGTTTCTTTAGCCAGTGGCAATAATGCCTTTTCGTATGCCAAGCCTATCTTTCTTGCGTGTCCATTCATTTCCTGAATCGTTATCATAAAAAACTCCTTTTGTTCGTTTTTGAACTATTCCATATTATACTATTCGTAAATGTAATTGTCAATGATGAAATTGTGAATTTTTATGAAGGTCAGTTGAAAGTTTTATTGCTAAAGCAAAAAGTAAGTGCAGACCGATTGTTTCAATCTGCACTCGTTGATTATTCAGTTATGGTTTCGATAGCGATCTGCATACCGAGTTTGAAGGCGTATTCGAAGATGGCTGCTTCGGCGCAGTTTTTTCAGCTTTTCACCAATCATAAGTTCCATAGTATTAACCTCCAAATTAAGTTATTCCGACGCGTCTGAGTATATTATACAGCGTTTTGAATTATAAATCAATAACCGCAACATAGACTCAATTCTACCAATCGTAGTATTTTCCTATTACTTGAAGAACTTGGGAAATATAAAAATGCCCCGCGCGAGGCGGGGCGAGATGTTGCTAAAATCTTTTATTGAATCAAAGAGAGTTTGTTTTCAAGCTCTTTAATCTTTTCGGGATCTTGCTTACTGTGTGTATATTTTGTTTCGAAATCATTTTCAAAGGCTTTCAGTACGTTAATTGCTTGTGTGTATTCTTTCTTGGCTTTTTCGGTTTCGCCTTTTTCAAGGTATATTTCTCCTAAAATCTCAAGCATCCAAACCAAGTGTTCCAAACATAAAGATGATTCTTTAACGGCTGCCTCATATTTTTCTTCACCTTCTAATAGATATGCTTTTACATACAAATTAGAAAAATATATTTCGGGAATATGTTCAATTGCTTCTTTAGCCAATTCATATTCGCCTTTTGCTTTATATGCCTCTGCCATTATACGGTATGCGTCAAGGCGTACATCATCATATTTCGTGCTTTCTACAAGTGCCTTCCCGATTGTAATAACCTCATCATTTTTTCCCAACTCCGAGATAACGCCAATCAAGCAGTTCAATAACACATCATTCCCGGGATATCGCTTTAATCCATCGCGAATGATCTGTTCCGCTTTTACTTTATCCTCATCCCAATATTTACTGTGTTCATCTACGATTGCTTCAACATTTTTCTCAATCTCATAAAGATTAAAATCAAAGAGCTCATCTGTAGAAACACCAAAGAAGGATGCGATAGCAGGAATCATGGTCACATCCGGCATGGTGTTACCGTTTTCCCATTTTGAAACGGCTTGAAAGGACACACCAAGATAGTTGGCAAAAACCTCTTGGGATATGTTTTTCTGTTTTCTTAAAGATTTTATTTTTTCCCCAAGTTTAATCATTGTTGTTCCTCCAAATTGATTTGGATCAGCGCTTATCCTATTACCATTATAGCACATTTATGCTTGAAAACAATAACTCATTTGGAGAGAATTTTTCTAACACAGGTTGAAACTAAAAAGAGGCAAATTCCTTGGTAGTGTTTGTGTTTTCTTCCCTAAGAATACAAAGCCGAAACTCATTCGCTTTTTGTTTTTTCAGGGATGACAAACAGCCTTCCCGTTCGGTAATAGACGGTAAACATCACAAACATCATCAAATTGTGCGCGATCATGCATGCCCAAGCGGAGATCAATCCAAAATGGAGCAGCTGTGTGCAGATAAAGGTTCCCACAATGCGGATCACCCACATGCCCGTTACGTTACATACAAACGGCATGACCGTTTTGCCCATTCCCATCATCATCCCCTCGGTAATAATGGATACGCCGTAAAACGGCTCGGATACGGCAACCATGCGCAAAACGATGCTCCCCAACAAAATGACCTCGGCATCTGCCGAAAAGATGCGCATCATGTGCGGCGCAAGCAAAAAGAGCAAGCCGCCCGAGAACAGCATCAGGACCACTTCCAAAAACAGCATCAAGCGAGAGAGGTCGCGCAGCTTTTGCACGTTGCGCTCTCCGCAGGCGTTGCCTGCCAAGGTAGCGGCGGCAGTTTGCATTCCGTATCCCGGAATGTAAAATGCGGATTCCACCGTGTTTGCTATGGTATGCGCCGCGGTTGAGATCTCGCCCAGCGAATTGACCATGGCGGCAAATGCAACGTAACCCAAGGAGGTGCCAAAGCGTTGCAAGGCATTGGGGAACGCCACGCGCAAACAAGGCTTTAAGATCTCCCCATCGGGGCGCATGGACTCCCCACGCGGAGAAACGGCGGGATGCCGCCAAAGAGCTACCGTAATGGCAACTCCGCCCACAAAAAAAGCGATGGCGCTTGCAATCGCCGCACCGATAACGCCCATTCCCGCACCGGGGATCAAGATCTCACGCGAAAGCACCGAAACCGTTCGTGTGGGATAAATAAAAAAGAAATTCAGCACCACGTTGCAAAGGTTGACCAGAATTCCAACGCGCATCGGGGTTTTGGTATCTCCCGCGGCGCGCAGAACCGTTCCAAACAAAATCGTCGCCGTTCGCGCCAGCATGGGTGTGTATAAAATAAAGAAATACTGCGAGGAGAGCGACCGAATGGAGGGATCGACCTGCATCCACGCGGGGATAAAAGGGCTCAGTCCCAAGGTCAGCGCTGTAACGAGGATACCAACGAACAGTACCGCCAAAACCGCCTGCGAGGAGGCACGCTTTGCCTTTTGATACTCCCCTGCTCCGCAGGCTTGGGAGATCAATGCCAAAAATCCGACACCAATGGAGGAAACCGTACTGCCGATCAGCCAACTGACCGTGGTGGTCGCCCCCACTGCCGCTGTTGCGGCTGTGCCGAGAGAGCCGACCATAGCGGTATCGATGTACTGCACAGCGGTTTGCATCAGTTGCTCCAGCATGGTAGGTCCCGCCAAGGCAAACACGGTAGGAATCAGCCCCCACGGCATGGGGGATCTGCTTTTGCTGCGTATCATTTTTGCACTTCACCTACGCGCAATTGACATGCGCAATCCGCCGCGACGTCGATCAATTCCCCAACCTTGGGCGCACAGATCGATCCGCTCACGGGATTTTTGATGCTGACAACGGGCGTTGTGATCTCTGCGCGGACGTCGCTTCTTTCAAAGGCAAGATCCGCCTCGTGCATTTCGCAATCGATCAGTACAAGCCCCTTGCAGTAGCACAGCGGCTGTGTCCCGATGATCACGCAGTGGTCAAAGGTCACGTTTTCCGAATACCAAGCCAGATACTCCCCTTTGACGGTACAATTTTTTACAACTACGTTTTTGGCGTGCCAAAAGGCGTCCTTGGTATCAAAATTGCAATTTTCAAAGGTGGCGTTTTCGATGTACTGAAAGGAGTATTTTCCTTTAAAATTGACGTTTTGAAGCTCCAGATCACGGGAGCGCAGTAGAAAATACTCTCCCTCGCAGGTGCTGTCTTTGATCTTGACGTCCCTGCAAAACCAGCCAAACTCCACCGAGTGAACGTCGCACCCCTCAATGGTAACGTCTGCGCACTCGCGCAAAGCCTTTACTCCGTGCAAGCGACTGTTCAAAACAGAGACCTGCTCCGAATACCACAGCGCGGCGCGACATTTTTCGGTCATTTGCGCATTCTCGATGCAAAGACGCAGATCGTGCCAAAAGGGATAGCGCAGATCAAAAAAGCAATCCTTTACCTCCAGGTCGCAGCTCTCTTTCATTGCGCTCTCGCCGTCGGCAGGTCCCTCAAAGCGGCAATTGATCACCTGCACTCCGCTTGATTCGTACAGTGCGCGTTCCTCGTCAAACACGCGGTTTTCTATCCGTTTCATTTCTTTCCTCCGTTTTTGCCAATACTTCCCTTATTATACACCAAAATGACACGCTTGACAAGTGTTTTTGCCATTTTTACATTACAAAAAAGCTGACGTCGGTGTTGTAACCTTAGTGGCACAACGTCGACGTCGGCTTTTGAATTATTCCACTGTTACCGATTTGGCAAGATTACGCGGACGGTCAATATCACAGCCGCGCCTTACGGCAGCCTCGTAGGCAATCATCTGTACGGCGATCATTGCCGAAAAGAAGCACGCAATATCGCTTTTGGCGTTCAAAACGATCGTGTCGGTGTCAGCTTCGTGCTTTTTCAGGCAATCGGCACGGTAAATGCGTATCACGTGCGCACCTCGGCTTTCGACCTCGTGCACGTTGTTCTCCGCTTTTTCCGCCAGGGAAGGCTCGGTGCAAAGCGCGATCACGGGAGTGCCGTCCTCAATCAAAGAGATCGTTCCGTGCTTCAATTCTCCCGACGCATACGCCTCGGTGTGAACGTAAGAGATCTCCTTGAGCTTGAGCGCCCCCTCCATGGAGAGCAGATAATCTCTGCCGCGCCCGATATAGAATGCGTGATCCCGATCCTGAAATACTTGCGCGATCCGACGGTAAGCTTGCATACGCTCCTGAGTCAGCATTTCGGCAATTGCGTACGGCGTCTCCACACGCAAGCCGTCCAGCAAGCCCTTGATCCGGGTGGGGCTCATGGTTTGTCTGATCTTTGCAAAATGGAGTGCGAGCAGATACAGCACAGCCACTTGCGTGCAGTATCCCTTTGTGGTCGCAACCGCAATTTCGGGACCTGCATAGGTATAGATGCAATAATCAGCCTCACGGGCGATGGTAGTTCCAACCGCGTTGACGATGCCAAGCGTGGGAATCCCCACCGATTTTGCATAACGCAATGCTGCAAGGGAATCTGCAGTTTCGCCGGATTGAGATACCACGATCACCAGCGTCCCCTCCCCCGTTACAGGCGGATGATAACGATACTCGGAGGCGATATAGACGCTTGTCGGGATCGCCGCGTAATCCTCGATCAGACGCGCACCGATCAGTCCTGCGTGCATGGCAGAGCCGCAAGCGACGATCTGAATATTTCTGATCCTTTTCCAAAACGCCGCATCAATGCCATCCTGCGCAAAATCGGGCAAGCCGTTTTCGTCCACACGGGATGCCAACGCGTTTTCAACTGCCTTTGCTTCCTCAAAAATCTCCTTTAACATAAAATGTGCAAAGCCGTCCTTTTGCGCCGCCTCTGCAGTCATGTCGGTCTGTTCCCACGTGGGAGCGTGTTCTTTGCTTTCATCATCAAAAAGCTTTGCCTCGGTGGGTGTCAATCGTGCGATCTCTCCCTCTTTTAAGGGATAATAAAGATTGGTAAACGGCAAAAGCGCGGTCATGTCCGAGGCAAGATAATAACCATCCTTTCCTTTTGCAAGGATCAAAGGACTTCCGCTGCGCACGGCATAGACCTCCCCTTTGGCACCGTCAAATAAGATGCCAAAGGCATAGGAGCCCGTCAGCTCCTCCATGGCACGGCGAATGGCTTTGACGGGATCGTTACAAGTTTGATAATGAAGATCCAACAACGCTGCCGCGACCTCGGTATCTGTTTCAGAGGAAAATTCCACTCCAAGATCGATCAGTCGCTCCTTGAGCTGCTTGTGATTTTCAATGATCCCGTTGTGCACCAATACCGTACTTCCAACCCGATGTGGATGGGCATTGCGATCGGAAGGACCTCCGTGCGTTGCCCATCGAGTATGTCCAATGGCACAGCGCGCGTGCGAGGGGCTCTGCTTGAGCTTTTCCTCCAAATCCCCGATGCGACCGCGGCATTTGACGGTTTTGATCTCGCCGTCCTCCTGCAGGGCGACCCCTACGGAATCGTAGCCGCGATATTCGAGCACCGAAAGCCCTTTCGTCATTTTGGAGAGTGCCTCGCTCTCACCCGTATATCCAATAATACCACACATATTCTTACCTGGAGTTGCTGTCAAGACTCAAAGAAGAAAGCAACTCCTGCTCCTTTCTTTGCGTTTTGCGTATAAAGAGATGCAAATGTCGATCACTTATTCCTCCTGCCGTTTGGTAATGACGCGGTCTTGCGATTTATAAATGCTATTTTCGGGAACGTATCCGCGCACGCAAGAGCACGGATAGACGTTGGAGTTCACCCCTACCACCGTTCCCGGATTGAGTACGGAATTGCATCCAATCTCTACAAAATCTCCCAAGAACGCCCCGACCTTTTTGCGCTCAGTGTCCATTTTTTCACCGTGAACGGAAATGCTTACGTGGCTTTTGTCGCTTTTGACGTTTGAGGTGATTGCCCCCGCCCCCATGTGTGCTCGGTAACCAAGGATCGAATCGCCCACGTAGTTGTAATGCGGCACCTGCACTCCATCAAATAAAATACAATTTTTCAATTCAGCCGAATTTCCAACCACTGCTCCCTTTCCAATCAGGGCACTGCCGCGAATGAAAGCGCAATGGCGAATTTCGGCGTTCTGATCTATAATGCAAGGACCGTCGATCCATGCCGTGGGCGCAACCTTGGCACTTTTAGCGATCCACACGTTCTCGCGTGGATGATCAAACTCTTCAAGCAAGAGGTTATTTCCCATCTCGCATATCATTTCCCCAATCCCGGACAGAGCCTGCCATGGATAAACAAAGCCGCAAAGCCAATCATACGCGCGTGACGAATCCTTTGTTTGATATAGAGACGTTACCATGAGTTCCTCGTACATTTTCATTCTCCTCCTCAAAAGCTTGCAAGACCAAGCGCGTATATCTGCGAAACGACCTCATTCGCAAGATCCTCGCATTCCTCTTCGGTCGGTGCTTCCACCATGACGCGGATCACGGGCTCTGTACCGCTCTCACGCAACAGAATTCTGCCGCGCTCCCCAAGCTGCTCGCTGACGTTTGCCAAAGCACTCTGTATTGCGGGATGCTCTCTGACCGCCGCCTTGTCGGCAACGCGCACGTTTTTGGTCAATTGAGGAAGCATCTGCACGGGCTCTGCCAGCTTGGAAAGCGGCATTTTTTCTCCGATGACAGCCTCCATAAGCTTGATCGCCGTCAAAATGCCATCTCCTGTGGTTGCAAACTTACTGAGTATAATATGCCCTGATTGCTCGCCACCGATACAGTTGCAAGTGTGTTGCATATTTTCATAAATATAACGGTCGCCAACCGTGGTTTGCTCATATCGGATATCCGCCGCCTTCAGGGCGCGATACAGCCCCATGTTGGACATGATCGTAGTAACGACGGTGTTATTGACAAGATTTCCCTGCTTTTTGAGCTGTTGTGCCAAAATATATAAGATGTGATCACCGTTGACCACCTGTCCGTTTTCGTCCACGGCAATGCAACGGTCGGCATCCCCGTCAAAGGCAAAGCCAATGTCCAAACCGCTTTCTTTCACGTGCTTGCAAAGTGCTTCAATGTGGGTGGAGCCGGCATTGCGATTGATATTCAAGCCATTGGGCTCGGCATTGATGGGAAAGGTCTTTGCCCCTAAAGCATCAAATACGTTCTTGGCAATCATCCACGCACTTCCGTTTGCACAATCCAAACCGATACGATAGTTTTTAAAGGAATATTTGCTCAGAGAAATGAGATACCCGATATAACGATTTCTGCCGGCGGCGTAATCTACGATCTCGCCAAGGGATGCCCCCGTGGCAAACGGAATATCGCCGCCCAGAATGCCAAGAGCCTCCAACTTCCCGTCCAGATACATTTCGATCTTATTGATCGTAGCATCGTCCATTTTCTCACCCTTGCGATTGACCAGCTTGATTCCGTTGTCGGTATAAGGATTGTGACTTGCCGAAATCATAACACCGCAATCAAAATCATCCCCCACCACAGCATATGAAACGCTCGGCGTTGTGGTAACGTGAAGCATATATGCATCCGCGCCCGAGGATGTCAACCCCGCAACAATGGCGTATTCAAACATATAGCTTGATCTTCGCGTGTCCTTTCCAATCACGGCGCGTACCTTGTGCGTGCCGCCCTGCGCATAATACCATCCCAAAAAACGTCCGATTTTATAGGCATGCTCGGAGGTGAGCGTTACGCCCGCCTCACCGCGAAATCCATCCGTTCCGAAATATTTTCCCATTTACCAAAAATTCTCCTTTTGTTTGTTCTGATCAATGCCAAAAAGTGGCACCGGAACATTATACCATATCCAGTTTCAAATGTCAATACCCAAAATCAAAGATTACGTTCCAAAATCAAAGATGTAATATTTCTTTGTAATGATCATTTGGGGAAGGAGCGATGCTCCTTCCCCATTTTCCGATTCTTTTTTTATCAAGCACCATTCAGCTTCCGCATCCGCATTTAGAGCTGCGATCGCCTCCGCCGTTATGCAGAGGTGCAAAGCCTTGCGCACAAAATTCCCCCACGGGGAACGGCATATTGCGAAATACACGGCAAGGATCGTCCTCCTCTACGGGTGTGCATTCCTTTTCGGGAATGCAGTATTCGGTTGCCTGCACCAGATACTGCGCCGCACGTACGATTCTGACCACCGAAAAGATGCCGAGCGAAACCGTCAGATATCTTCCGCGCCCGCCGTTCTCCTCTCCGCTCCCAAAATTCAGCGGTGCATCAAGACAAGCGACCACGGGAGCCGGGAGATCGTTTTCGTGACAGCAGCAGCAACAGTTGCATTCGCTGACACACTCCACAATATTTGTTCCAAGCAGGACGGGGCTTACCACCTCTACGATTGCCGTAGGCTCATTCGTCTCACCACACTCTGGAGTGGGACATGCGCAAAAGTCATCGCCGCCAATTCCATGGCTCTTAAAAACGCTGACGTTGCTCTCACCGCCGTAAAGGATCACTCTCTTTTCAAGAACTGCAATTCCTTCCAATTCTTGCGCACGTCCACCGCCTACGCAGGCTTCAAATACAAGTTTGACGTAAAAGCGAATATTGACCGAGTAAAATCCACGGTTGAATTGAATCGGGTCGATACCGATATAGGTCCAAACGATCTTTGCGCTTCTTGCCCGAATTGCTCCCGTGTGCTCCAGGACCTCGTTACCAAAATCCGAAAGGTATACGCGCACGTTTTCAAAGCAATCGCGATCTCGGCAGGAATCCAGAACGCGGTTCGTATCAATGCATACGGTCTCACGCGTATTCCCACCGCTTGGCATACAGGAAAATTTATTTTCTGCCATTGCCTTATCTCCTTTGTTCATGAATTCAGAGAAAACTCTCTTTGCTAACATTCTATGCGAGCACTGAGAATTTGACACTGAAATCCGCCAAAATTCGACTAAACTTTTCTCTTTTTGTGAACGAAGCGTCAAAATTATCATTTTGCTATTGCAAAAATGCGTTTTATCGTTTATAATATAGATATCTATTTTTTGTGAGGTATTTTTATGTCAAAGAACGTACAATTTATTTTGGCACTGCTGTTGCTGTGCACCGTGTTTCTTTCCTCCTGCTCGATAGTGGGCGTGATTGATCACGGAACGACCGAGGAAAAAGAAGAAGAGACAACTCCCGAGAAAAAAGAACCGTATTCCGTTTACGGCGTTTGGTATTCGAAGGAATCCAGAATCGTTTTGGATATTTCCGACAATAACCAAACCGTCAAAATCTACTCCATTACCCCCGGCTACTATGAATATAGCGCAACTGAAACCGGCACCTATACGCTCAGTGGCTCCAAGCTGACCCTGATCTTTGGGGGCGAGACCTACGATCTTGAATTTGACGAAAACAAGGGCACCATTACCCTTGGCGAGTTTGTCTACGAGCCGCAAAAGGCACTGCCCGTAAAGCACCCCGTATATGACTTCCCCAACTATGCCGACATGGACTTTTCGGGCATGATCAGCATTGGTGAATTGAAGCTTGCTGACCTGAAAAAGACCGCGCTGGAGGGTGCGAGAATTGAGATCTTTGCTCAATATTATAACTCCGGTCTGGAAACGCCCGCAAAGATCACCGACCGTCCCGCACAAGAGGGCGATTACGTCAACATTGATTACACCGGAAAAACGCTTGACGGCGTTGCTTTTTCCGGAGGAAGTGCTTCGGACGTCGACGTGTACATTTCCGATTACACAAACGATTTTGTCAAGGGCTTTATTCCCGGCTTTGTTGACGGTATTGTCGGCAAGACCGTTGGCTCCACCTTTGACGTTGCTGTGACCTTCCCCAAAAACTACCACTCCGCAGATCTTGCCGGCAAAGACGTTATATTTACTATGACTCTGAACGCCATTTATGACCTGAAGCTGACAAACGAGCAGTTTGGCACCTTTGAAAATCTGGAATACAAAACCTATGACGAATGGGTGAACGGCTTGGCAAAGATACTTGCAACCGACCTTTCCGAGAATACTTTGCAGGACGCGTGCGAAATGACGGGCGCTATGAATAAGGAGCATTACCAATATTTCTACCAATATACCCTGGATTATTGGCATCGCATGGCAGAGGCATACGGAATGGAATACAAAACGATGCTGACTGCAATTGGATTGACCGAAGAAGCAATGCTTCTGGAAGCGCAATCGACCGCACTTTATTATATGACCAATTACCACGTAGCAAAGCAGGAAAATCTTACCTGGACCGAAGAGGAATACTCCAAGGAGTATGAAAAGTACGTAAACAGCTACCTGGAAAGCTACAAGGATGCGCCGCGCGAGGACGCAGAGGCGTATGCCGACAGCCAGCTCCCCGTTATCAAAACGAATTTGACCATTCAAATTGTTTCCAAGTGGATCGTAGAGCAAGCATTTGCATAAAGCAATATAAGCAAGGGAGATCTTCGCCAAGAAGGTCTCCCCTCATTTTTGAAGAATGTCGAAAAATGCGAAAAAGAACGGTTGACAAAATCAAAAAAATGCGATATAATATATAGGCACCGCAATATGGGGGTGCAATGGTTTCGACGGGGATTCTGAAATACGATAAGCGTGGCGAGCCGGGTAATCTCGTAAACTGCCTAAACTTAAAAAATAAACGACAACAATACTGTTGCTATGGCTGCCTAAGTTTTACGCCTTTTTGGCGTAAAACCGGCAGTGCCGTGACCTGCGGGTCACCCGTTCCTCCAATGAGTACCACGGCTTTGGACTGAACGTCATGACAGTGGTGAACATGCATCGGTGGTTCGCACTTGAGCCGATCATGCAAAAAAGGGCTACCTGACGGGATAGCGTGTCTGTTCGCGCTCCCCGATGGGAAATACAAATAACAGACTGTCCACGAAGAAGGTTGTATGGATGGGTTTTCGGACAGGAGTTCGATTCTCCTCATCTCCACCAATTAACCCAAGGGGAGGCACTGTGTGCCTCCCCTTGGGTTAATTTGATAGATATTTGGCATCAACTCCTGCTCGTTTTGCACGCAAAACGAGCATAACGCGCTTGGAAAGCTAAAAAAATTCAGCTTACCTTTATGCGCGTTTGAGTTCCTGATTCTCCTCATCTCCACCAAAAACATAGGGGGGACGCGATGCGTCCCCCTATGTTTTTCGCAGAATATTATGAATCGAGCTCTGCAAATTCTTTGAATTTGCTATAACGCGCGACTTGATTTTCAAACGCTCCATGCTGCATTTTTCCGCGCGTTTGAGTTCTTGATTCTCCGTAATTCTCCGTGCATCAAGATTTTTCGTATGAACAGTTGACATTTCCTTCCTTTTGTGATATAATATTATGTAGCGTATTTTGACTTTTTGAAATAATTCCAATATTTTTTATCAAAGAATGGAGGGACTTCTTTATGGATTACGTATCAAGTTGGGATTTTACTTTGGCAAATTACAGTGCCGTTTGGGCTTTTTTGGTACAGTTTGGACTGTTGTTTCTATTTTTGCTTGTGGGCAACATTCTTCGTCGCACCATTCCCCTATTCCGCAATTGCTTGGTCCCATCCGCGCTGTTGGGCGGAGCCCTTTTACTGGTCGTCAATATCATTTGCAAGCAGTTCGATTTCGTACTCGTCGACAATCGTTTGATGCAGGTCATCACTTACCACTGCTTGGCAATCGGCTTTGCCGCAATGTCCTTAAAAACCGAAAAAAGCACCCACAAGACCAATCGTGCGCAGGTGTTTGAATTCGGTGCTTTACAGGGTGGCACTTATATGCTGCAGGCATTTGTCGGTCTTGGAATTACGCTGATCTTTTTTTTCATCACAAGATATGGCACGCAAGTCATCTCCTATATTTGCGGACTGATCCTTCCCCTCGCCTTTGGTCAAGGGCCCGGCAATGCACTCAGCTGGGATATCAACTTTACCAACACCCCTGCCGCACAGTTTGCAGGAAACGGAAGCTTTGGTCTCTCCCTTGCTTCCATCGGCTTTGTGGTCGCCTCTGTATTTGGCATCCTTTACATCAACATTCATAAGAAGCGCGGCAATTTGACTGTTCGTAAGGCAAATCCATCTGCGGAGATTGTGGATCAAACCAACCCCGGCAATAACGAGATCCCCGACAACGAATCGGTTGATAAATTCACCCTGCAAATCGGCTTTGTTGTATTGGCTTATGCACTTTCCTTTGGCTTTATGTGCCTGTTGGGTGCAATTTCCAAGTTTACCAACAGCATTGCGTGGGGCTTTAACTTCCTGTGGGCATCCTTGGCGGCAATGCTGATCAAATTCATTGTCAAGCATCTGAGAAGAAACAACCTCATGCACCGCGAGTACATTAATAACTATCAAATGGATCGCATTTCCGGTTTCTCCTTTGATTTGATGATCGTGGCAGGCGTTGCGGCAATTGAGATCAACGATATCAAAAATTACATCCTCCCCATTGTGATCCTCAGCCTTGCGGGCTCGTTGATCACCTACGTTTATATTCGCCTTGTTGCGAAGGAATGCTTCAAGGGCTTTGAGCACGAGTTCTTTTTGATGTGCTTTGGTACGCTGACGGGAACTGCCTCCAACGGTATGATTTTGATGAAAGAGGTCGACCCCGGCTTACGCACCCCTACCTCAAGCCTTTACATTCTTTCCAACTTCCCTGCCATGGTGATGATCGCACCGTTGCTGTTCCTGCTGAATTTTGCAGGCTCTTCGCTGACAAATGCAATCATCGCCTGCGCCATCTTCTTTACGCTTTGGATTATTTATACGATCTTTTTGTTCCGCAGAAGGATCTTCAAAAAGCGGTATCAAAACAAACCCGTAGAAGAATGGAAGGACGAGGAAGGCTGAATCTTTATCAAACAAACAACGGGCTGAACTCCAAGCGGAGCTCAGCCCGTTGTTTGTTTATTGATTGTTTTATCGTTCGTTACCCTTTGGATACTTCGATGTCGTTCTGATTGGGCGAAAGATCCTCCAGAGGTGTATCGGTATTGAAGAAGTAGTACGCCACAAGGATATCGGGATCATCCACATCCATTTTTACCATCGATTCCTTGATTTCCTCAGCGGTGCGCACATCCGAATAGGCAACGACAGATTGAATGACGCCCTTGAAATACTGCGAGTTTCCGTCGCGGTGGTCGCCACCGATCATATGAAGTTCGGGATAGGTCAATTCCCCGGATAAGGTGACGGAAACCGATTGCTTGAGTTCACCGTCTACATAGCAGAGCGCTTTTGCGTTGGCAACGTCCAAAACGATAGTCAAAAGCACAAATCCGTCGGAGCGAATATCGACCTCTGTAAATTTGACGTCAACCGTCTTTTTGGAAGAGGTGATCAGATACAGACGAGGAACTCCGTTGTTGAAGATCTCAACACCGTAGCAAGCACCACCCGATTCCTTGTAGTTCCCCATGATCACGCCGCCGCGTCCCGATACTTCTTTGGGGAGTGAAATCGCCGCCTCAATGGTCAAAGGCGCTTTTGACAAATGCTTGGAAAGCGTGAAATATTCAATATCGCGAAATGTGAAACCAAGCGTTTTCTCCTCCTCCGCGTTTTGATTCTCCCAAAGGAATATCTCATACACGTCAACCGAAAGGTCTAGCATATCGATGACGGTGGTAAACTCGGAGTGATAGTGCTGAATGTTTGTGTCCGCCAAAATCTCGGCATTGTGATCACGCGAGTACGCATTGTCGGAATAATTGGGATCCAGATATCTTTTGGCGTTGGACCAAAGCACGATCGCGGGCTTGACGTTGCGATAAAACTCCGCCGTAGAGCCTACTCTTCCGTGGTGCGGTGTTTGCACGATGTCGGAGCCCAGCTCCTCGCCATACACCTTGGACGTCCAATTGCAGCTGACGGGATAGGTATCTCCCGTGGCAAGAAAGGTCTTTCCGCTTTCAAAGACAAAGCGGAACATCGCACTCGTTTCGTTGATATCCTTAAGTGCGGTAGGCCAGATGTCGTTATAGGTACACAGCACCTCAACGGTACATCCGGGCAGATGGAGCTGATCTCCCGTGTAGAAATTGTAAACGGGGGTATCGGGATAAGATTCCGCAAGCAACTTTCTGTAGGTTCGCTGATACACCAATGCATTATCCGTGCTCTCGTTTGGAAGCTTGAGCGTACTGTAATCAGGTACACCCCAACAGAACAACTCAAGGTCAATATCCTCTGCGTACTTTTTCAAAAAGTCGAGCGAGAGATCAACGTGATCGGAGTGCAGATGTGAGATCATCCAGGTCACACGTGGCTTTTCGTGCGAGGTGGGCTTATTGGCGTTCAGATAGGTCATCAGCTTTTTGGTATCCGACTGATCAAACGGTCCTCCGTCGATCACAACAAAAGAACCGTCGGTCAGCTGCACAATATAGGACATACCCGCTGCTCCCTGTGTAGCACCCGTTCTGCCGATTTGCGTCACGGTGGGGTGCAGATCCTTGATGGGTGCCGCCTCTGCTTTGGTAGGAGGAAGATAGGTACGCTCGCCATAAATAATGCGCAAAGACTTGTCCGCCTTGAACCACAGAACGCGAACGGTGGTGTTTTCGGTTACGTAGGTTCCAAACACGTTATCACCGATCATATGCTCGGCATAAAGCGTATAACCCGCATCCTCCAATGCCTCGGCATAATCGTCAAACGCAGAGTTTCCAACTCGTTTGAAGATAACCTGATAGTTGTCGTCATAACATTGGTACACGCCCTCAAGCTCACCCGACTTGGGCTCGAACTTTGGAATGCCATCCTTGACGGGAGACGGATCGTACTTGAGATTGATATCCATACGAATTCCCCACTCTCCTTCCTCATTTTGCTCAAGTGCATCCAGGAACGCCGCAAAGGCATTCTTCAGAATTTCGGTATTATTCGCGGAGATCACCAAGCGCTCTCCAACGAATTGGATCAGATACCCGGTATAAGAGGTCTTATTTCCTTGTGTGATGCTCGCCTCGCGCTCCTCAATCGTACCAAGTAAAATCTCCTGCTCACCCGTCGACTCCAAGGCATAGCGCAAAGAGGTTTTGATTCCTGTTTTCGCTTCAAAAAGCTGAGGGAAATCCCAAATACCGGTCATTCCGTTCTCACACACAAAGGTGTAGCTGACGTCTTTTCCAAACAAGATCTTCAATTCGCCCTCCGGGTTGGTAGAAGGTGCATCAGACACCGTTGTGGTATCCGGAGTGGTAATTTGTTCGTTGTTATTTTGGCCGCATGCAAAAAGAGATAACATGAAACAGCCCAACAAAGCAATTGCAATCAAACGTTTCATTTCAAAACTCCTTGATACGAATTTTAAGTTCTAATGTGATCGATAAAGAAATTCCAGTCGTCGCGGCTGAAGGCATGCTCACCCGAACGTTTTTGGAAGCCGATGCGCCCCTCTATGGTGCGTTTTCCTTGTGGAAGCATTTCTCCCTTGCAGGCAAGACCGACCAAGCCCATTTCGCGGTAGATGACGTCTGTTGCTTCTGCCATAAGATATTGCGCATCGGTGTCCGCCCAGATATCCTTTTCTGCCGTGCCGATGCAAAGCTTACGCGGCGCAACAAGAGCTCCGAGGTAGTGCTGGTCAAAAGGCATTTCCTCCTCGCGATTGGCGTATTGGTGGAAATGTGTGCAGAACCAATACGGGAAGGTTTTACAGATTTTCGCTAAGTTCTCTCCCTGCTTTTCGCGCGCGATCGCCGCGCCGCAGGAGCCGGAAACCAAAACGAACGTGCCCGCAAAGCGCTCGTCGCGTGCAGCCGTCAAAAACGCCGTTTTGCCCAAGCGTGACGCACCAGCCACGTACAGACGATCTTTTGTTGCATAGCCATTCTCCAAAAGATAGGTTGCAACCTGACTTGCGGCGTAAGACCACAGCGCAAGCTTTCCCGCGGCGTGAGGATCGTTGCGGTCGGTCAAAAGGCGCGCAATTCCGTTGGAAAAATCACCGTCGTCGCTCGTGACGTCCTTGTAACAAAAATGTGCAATTGAAACGCTGCGGTCCATCAACTCCTCCAGAGGGAGGCACCTGCTTGAGGTCGCTTGATAAAAATCGATATCGATGATCATTTCAGGATTGGGATTGGCGTACGGAACGAACACATTGACAGGAAAGCTTGCACAATCTCCGTCTTTGGCAAAGATAAATTTGAGCTTTGTCTGTCGGCATTTGCCCGCATATTGCTTCTCCAAAACCTCAGTCACCTCAACCGTGACGGTCAGGCTTTCGTCATTTACAAAGCCGTACTCCTCCCACAGCATGATGCGCAGGGTTTCCTCGCGGTCAAGTTTACCGTCGGCAAGACGCGGATAGTCCGGGAGCGTCAGCTTTGGGGAATACCGGTTTGTCTGGCGTAAAAGATCGGAATCAAATTGTAGCGGCTTCATCGTTCCACCTCCTTGCACCGAAAGGATCAATTACTTTCTGATGTAGTCAATAAAGAAATTCCAGTCATCGCGGCTGAAGAAATGCTCGCCCGCACGCTTTTGGAAGCCGATGCGACCTTCCGTCGTGCATTTTCCTTGCGGAAGCATTTCCCCCTTGCAAGCAAGACCAACCAAGCCCATCTCGCGGTAGATCACGTCTGCCGCCTCTGCCATGAGATACTGCGCATCGGTGTCTGCCCAGGTATCCTTTTCGGCGGTGACGATACAAAGCTTGCGCGGCGCAACCAGAGCACCAAGGTAATGTTGATCAAAGGGCATCTCATTCTCGCGGTTAGCATATTGATGGAAGTGTGTGCAGAACCAATACGGGAAGGTTTTGCAGATCTTTGCTACGGTCTCTCCCAGCTTTTCGCGCGCAATTGCCGCGCCGCAGGAGCCGGAGCAGTTGACAAGCGCACCCACAAATCTTTCATCACGTGCCGCGGTCAGAAGCGCGGTCTTACCAAGACGGGAGTGCCCCGCTACGTACAGACGCGCAGGATCGGCATAGCCGTTCTCTAAAAGATAGGTTGCAATCTGACTTGCGGTATAAGACCACAGTGCGATCTTACCTGCCGAGTGAGGATCGTTACGATCGGACAACAAACGCGCAATGCCGTTGGTAAAATCGTTATCGTCGCTGGTGACGTCCTTGTAATTGAAGTGCGCAACGGCAATACCGCGATCCATCAGCTCCTCGATCGGGAAATACTTGTTGGGAAGCTCGGGATGGAAATTGATTTCAATGACCATTTCGTAATTCGGATTGCCGTAAGGCACGTACATATGCACGGGGAAAGAAGAGGAATCCCCATTCTTTTCAAAGGTGAACAGCAAGGTCGTCTGACGGCACTTGCCCGCAAACTGATTCTCCAAGACCTCCTTGACCTCGGTCCTTACGGTCAAGCCCTCATCGTTGACAAAGCCGTACTCCTCGTACAGCATGACGCGCAGAGCTTCCTCGCGATCCAGCGTTCCGTCAGCGAGACGCGGGTAGTCGGGCAGCTCTAATTTTGCGGAATAGCGATTCGTTTGGCGCAGTACGTCGGATTGGAATTGCAAAGCTTTCATTTTTTAATCTCCTTTAGCAATTTATAAATTTTCGTTTTTTAGTTTCTCTTCAAAAAAGCGTTCAATGTCTGACAGTAGCTTTTGGTTGGGTTGATTGATCAGCTCCCGATCCACGCCGTCAAAAAATGCGGCGCGCACCTCTTTGGAAATCTGTCCACCATGCTCTGTGACAAGCGCTTGCAGATCGGCATTGACCTTTTTAATATAAGCAACGCTTCCCTCGTCGTGGAAAATGTTCGTATGACCGTTTTGTCCTTCCGCATCCACCGTGTAATATACTGCGTTCGGATTTTTGATAAGATCTTTTTTGGAAATGATCGCCGTCACATCGTACAGAATCAATTCATCTCCCGTTCCGTGAATCAGCATGATGGGGGTATTTGTACGGTTAATGCCGTCGATGGCGGTCAATTTTGCGTGCTTACCAAAGAGGAGCCAATTGTGAAACGCTACAAACGGACGTAACAGCGCCGTCCACTTCCCCATCGTTGCCTTCGCAAAGCGCATCATCATCTCCAAAGGGAGTGCATATCCCGAAATGCTTGCCGACGCCACGATTTTGTGTTCAAAATACAGCCCTGCCGCAACGGCATAACCACCCCAGCTATGTCCCATGAGGCAGATCGGAAGCCCTGCAAATTCTTCTTTGGATTCCACGTAGGCCAGCGCGGCGTCAAGATCCAATGCCGATTGCACAAGGCCTCTCGTACCACTACCCTCGCTTTCTCCGCAACCCGTTGCGTCATACGCAAATACGCGCCAACCGTGATCGACCATCCAAAGAATTTCCTGCAGATAGCTCTCGTGACCGAGTCCGATCCCGTGAGCAAACACAAGCAAGCCCTTTGTGTTCTGTGCGCCGTAAAGATATCCGCTCAAGGTGCGTTTTTCGGAACGGAAGGAGTGATGCTCTCGCGGATAGTCTTCGCGGTAGTGGTCGTAAAAATAATCCGCCACGGGCTCTGCGGGATACTTTCCGCGCGGAAACCGTGCTTTTAAAATCAGATGCGTGGCAAGCATGATCAATGCCAATAAAAGGATCACACCGCCCAGGATTCCAAAAATCATGTTATTGCTCTCATTCTTTAGTTTCGATCTGCCGATATAATGGCATCCAAAGCCAAAACAACCGACAATGCGGCAATTTCGTCAATCCCCGTTGCGATCTCGATCGCATAGGTATCTCCCCAGGTAAACCACTCCTTGTAGACGCGCGCAATGGTTCTGCCGCCGCCATGCACCTCAAATTCATGCGCAAAAAAGTCTCCAATGACCTCCCAGCCAAGCCCATTGACCGAATACTCTTGGCTGAAAAAGCTGAAATGTCGAACGATTTCAGCAATCTCACGTCCGCGGCAATTGACGTAATAGCGCGGCAAAAAGGAAAATACCTTTTGGTGAATAAATGCAAGTTCTCTACCGTCAAGGGAAAGCAGGTGGAGCTTCTTTCCAAAGGAGAAAATTTCACCCTCTACAAAAAATTGCTCTCTGCCGCCCTCATCATAGATGGAAAAGCGGTCGCCCCACGTAAACACGTGTTGTTTGATATAAAGCGTCATATAAAAATCTCCTTTTTGGGGTTACAGTTTATTATAACATCGAACCGCAAAAAATGCAATAGAAGAAGCAAAAAAAGCCGTCATAACTTTTTCCTATTTAATCACTGACCCGAAAGAATCTTGACATAAGCCCCAAAGAAAAGCAAAACAGAGAAAGCCCATCCCCTGCCTTGATCAAAAAATAAATTGCCAAGACCCACATCAGCCACAAAAGAAAAAAGCTACATCCCTTCAAGATCTTGCTCGTTGATCTGACTCCAAGAAATCTCAGCAGCGTGCATTCCAGCATTCTCCCACCGTCAAAAGTTTGAATCGGCAATAGGTTCAAAACGCCTAACAAAAAAGAAACTCCCGTATAAAGGATCGCATAAGGAGCATGCTCCCACAAAAACGAGGACAAGAGTGATGAAATAAGGCTTGCAAGCGGTCCTGCGGCGCAAAGCAACCACTCTTCTCCGTAAGTAAGCATTCTTCCCTCTACCTCCAATCGCGCACCCAAAAGCTCCAGGCGCATCTGCGAGAGCGGAATGCGCAACAAGCGAGCTGCCAAGAGATGACCGAATTCGTGTATCAGTGCCGCCAAAAGACTCATTGCAGCCACGCCGCTACGGTCCAACAGCAGCATTGTCAAAAGCGAGATTGCCGCCATTGGATGAATAGTAATTCTGCGTTTTTTCATACGTTCCCTCCACCGTTTTTAACAGAATATGATACGCAAAAAAGCCGTATGCAAAAAAACAACTCGACCAAGAACCCTTGATCGAGTCATTTTTTATTTATAAAAACAGCTTTCGGCATTGTCTTTTTTCAAAAGCGCCTTGTAGAGTTGCCTCTAAAAGTGAAAAATCCGCCACCAATGAGTGCGGTTTTTTTTGCGGATCATCCTGCACCATGGGAACAAAATACACGCTTTTGCGCGAGAGCATGGTGGCAATGTTCTTTAAATTTGCCGAGAGTGCGTCGTTGCTTGCGAGTGCCAGCACTAAGGGACGATCGGAGCGCAAATGCGCCTTTGCTGCCATGCATACCGTTGTGTCGGTAATTCCGTTTGCTAATTTTGCCAAGGTGTTTCCCGTGCAGGGAGCGATGATCAATGCATCCAACGGAGCGGCAGGACCCAAGGGTTCTGCATCCAAAATTGAGTGTATGATCTGTTTTTTACAAGCATTTTCCACCGCCTCGCGAATTCCGCAAGCCGTGCCAAACCTGGTATCGGTGTTCCAAACTGCCTCGCTCATAATCGGCTGGACCTCATACCCTTTATCAATTAGATTCCGCAATTCCAAAAAGGATTTCGCATGAGTGCAAAAAGAACCGCAAAAGGCATAACCTATCATATTTATTACCTCCCTTTCTTTCAGATAAGTACGCGTTTTATCCGTTTTCCAGGATGGCTTGCACTGTTTGCCCCACAATGATCCCCGCACTCTCCGGTGCGCATTTACCCGGAAGCGCAGTTGCCCAAATCAGGGGAACACCAAGCTCCTTTGCGGCGGCAACGTCCACTCCTCCCGGAGCAGATGCAAGATCAATGATCAGACACTCCGTCGAAAGCTGTCGCAAGCTTTCCCTTTTAATGATCCTCTCGGGTACCGTATTGAAGATCACACGCACATCCTTTGCAAAGCTGATCGCCCCCTCGTGCTTAGCAAGATCAGCCGTCTCGCAATGCAAAAGCTCTGCACGAAGGCGCGCTGTCTCGCGCCTTGCATATACGCAAACGTGTGCCCCCAGCGCCAACAGCTTTTGTGTAAGCAATTCACCAATACGACCATAACCGATAACTGCACACTCAGTTCCATCCAAAACGACAGGTAACTCACGCATCGCAATCTCAATCGCGCCCTCCACCGTTGGCAAGGCGTTTTTATACTGCAAAACTTCCGAGTCAAAGTAATCCACACAAAAACATCCTTCCCGTTCTGCTTGCCTCAAAAATACCTCACTCAATCGTCCGCCCAAAATCTGCTTTCCCTTTGCCAAGTGCAACAAGTAATCCAGCCTGATCTGCGCCTCATCTGTATTGAGATGAACTCCATCCTTGGAGAACGGCAGAGGAAGCAGGAGCACATTGGCATTTTGCACCGCCTCTTCGATCTTTTTACACGATTGCTCTCCCACTTTCAAAACGCCCCACGTCAAAATACCGTACCCTAACCTTTGCAGTTCCTGTGCCGCATAATACATGCGTACGTCTCCACCCAAAACTGCAACCGTCTTATTTCTCATAATCTGCCCTCGCCAAAGAAGTTCGTTCGGGTCTCCCCGACAATAACAGTGTATGAAAAAAGCCTCTTTTCGACACCGAAAAAAGGCTCATTTCAAGAAAAATATCTCAGGTGACTCCCACGTGGGAATTTCAAATGTCTCAAAACCGGACGGAAGCATAGCACATAGCTTTTGATCAGTCAACAGAATGCGTTCCACCTCGGTCAAAGCGAGATAGGAAAACATCGCATTGGAGGAGGTCGAATAGCCGGTATCTCCCAAAACAAAAATCTCTGTATCACAGATGATGCGCAACGCAGTCTCCTGTAAACCGGAATCCAATATTGATCCGTTCACGTACGTCAATCGCCGACCGTTGATCTCTGCGGCAAAAAGAAATGCCATGTGGCGATTCCCTTGAAAATCATAACGCTCCATCGTTGAAATTTGCAACTCGGGAATGGCAAGCTCCCCAATTCCGTAAACAACTTCTATGCCATACGACTCTGCCTCTTCCTCCAGGCGCATGGCAACCGCGCGCTCCCAATCATTTTGCGGAGGTGGCAAATGCAAGCGTTTGACAAGAATTTTAGACGCAAAAGAGCGCAAAAAATACGTGTCACGATTGTGATAATGAGATAGGATCAAATCATCCAGCACGGTGCAGCGTTGATGATAAGCGTATTCCGCTATCGCCGCTCCTCCGGTGGCGGTCCCGTCCGAAAAGTCAATGGCAACGCTTTGCGTATGCTGTGTAAAGAGCAACAACTCTCCACCGCTTTCGTGCACAACGGTCACACATACGCCGTCATTGGAAAGATTGCTGACAGCCACCGACGAAACCACCGTTGCAATGCTCAAAATCAAAGGCAACGCGCAGGATGCCAAAGCGTGCTTTCGTTTTGTCACCGTAATCCACAGCATAGACAAGGTGAGGAAGAACAAGCACCCGGTTGAAATTGCATCTCCCAGCGGCAAAAGCACTGCCTCATATTCGGATGCATGCTCCGCAACTACCAAAATCAATCTCCCCACCCACGCCGTCAGCGGCGCCAACCACGGAAGCACTAATGTAAAGATGGACAATACCAAAAGTACCGACACGGGGAACGAAAGCAAAAAAGTGGCAGGAACTGACGCCAAGGAAAATTCTCGAAAAGCAAGTGCCTGGAACAGCATGAGTCCCATATTTGCTACCGCACCGACAAACAACGCACTGACAACGTAGAAGAGGGCGAAAAAGAGCACGCGAGGTCCCTTCCACTTTTCATAAAAATACTCGCGTGTATTTTGCAGGATGGGCATAAAGACAATGATGGAGCCTGCCGCCAAAAAGGACATCCACATGCCGATATCCAACACCGAGTACGGCGTGATCAACAAAATCAAAACCAGAACGCAGGAAAGTGCGGTAAAGGAATCGTACTGTGCATTCACCAAGTAACCAAGCGTTAAAACGCCAAGCATCAAAACAGCTCGTGTGGTAGAGGGTGATGCACCGGTAAAGAAGAGATAAAACAAGGCGACCGCAAAGATTCCGACGATTCGCACACTCTTCGGCACTCTCAGCTTGCGCAAAAGGAATTCCAAAAAGGCGATCAGAATTGAGACATGCAAGCCGCTCAGCGCAAGCAGGTGCGAAATGCCGGTTCGGCGAAATTGCAGTACGGTAAGATCCGACAAATGCTCTCGTGTGCCAAGCAGCAACGCCGATGCAAGCTTGCCTTCTTCTCCTTTAACGGAGCTTTCCAACCCATAGGAGACACGTTTGTTCCATTTTGCAAGCAAAACTCTTAGCGATGGGACTTCCGATTCCAAAAGCTGACAGCGGTCGCTTTCTTCACACGTGATACAAAGCAGAACACCATCTGCGAGTGCGTATTGTTCCTCATTATATCCGTGCTCGCTTTCGAATGCAGATGCCATACCCGTCACAGAAAATCGATCCCCGGGTTGCAATGCCGATGCGTACGGGAATTTCAAATACACGTCTGCGCGGCAAACACTTCCGTTGATGGAATGAATCTCCGCCAGCAAAACGTTCTCGTACGGCTTGTCGATTCGCCGCTTGATCACAACGCCCTCTACAAGGCATTCCTCACCAATAAGGTCCTGATACCCCCGATAGTGCAAATCAAAAAAGCAAAACGAGGAAAGCAGTGCTGTCAGGATAGCAAGACAGATAAGTGAGAAACGAAAGAAACAGGCTTTTTTTCGAATGCTATAAAAAGCAACGAAAAGGATCAGCATCAACAATGCAACACCGGCAAAAAGCAATGTCCAGAAGGCATTGAACAAGAGCGCAAGGACGGAAAACAGCGCAAACGCACAGCACGCCAGCGCCAACGGTCGATTTTTAAAAATCTCCATACTTCCCCTCCTTTGCTTTATGATAAATGATGAGATATTTGTTACAAGATCGCATATTTTGCATAAATTATGCAAGAAAATTGTTCGTTTTCCAAAAAATTACTTGACAAATTGGAAAAGTTAAAGTATAATATATCTGTGTTGGGTGTAACCCAACGGTTCGTATGATCAGAATATTTTTATGGAGGACATGTAACATGTTTGAAACACTGAAAAACATTCTCGTAGAGGAGCTTCAGCTTGACGCAGACGAAATCACCTTGGAATCCGATCTTGCAAACGATCTTGGCATCAACTCTATCGAGCTTGCAGACCTCATTATGCTGTGCGAGGACAAATTCGGCGTTGAAATCAAAGACGAGGATATTTACAAATTTGTAAACATCGGCGACGTTGTAAAATACCTGGAAGAAAACGCAAAGAAATAATATCGAATAAACATAAAAATCGGCACTGTAGATGCAGTGCCGATTTTTATGTTTGTTTGAAAAAGCACTGCAACAGTGTCTGCTTCCCTTCGCAATATTCCTTATTACACAAATGCATCAAAAGCTCCTCAAGGGCTGCAAGCAACGCAACGGCACAGACGCCGATACAGCAAGGAGTGAGGACAGGTGTTTTGATGAGGTAAGGTACGCAAAAGACCAAAAAGCCGGTCAACTTGTTCAAATAGGTATGCAGTGAGGAAAAATGGTGAAATTTAACTGCTGCCGCGCAATATGCCGCCGCACGCAAGATCAATACTGCCGAGACCCAATACCAGATCCAAATGGGCAAATTTTCGAACAGAATCGGAAAAATCTTGAGCAGCATCACCGCATAAAAAAGCATATCTGCAATGCTGTCCAGCCTTGCACCGAGCTCACTTGTAACGTGCGCAGAACGCGCGATCCATCCGTCAAGAACGTCGCTGATGCCACACAGTGTATAGATCACAAAAAAAGCAGGCCCCAGGATCGGCAAGAACAATAGTATTGCCGTTCCAATGATGCGAAACGTAGTGATCAGATTTGGTAAATACTGAATTTTCATAAATGCTCCTTACATAAAACAATAGCATCTTTCCATTTATTATACTCTTTTTCGCAAAAAAAGTCAAGGATTTGCAATAAAATCCTCCAAAAAAATGCTAATTCAGTTGCATTTTGGTATTTTTTTTGGTATAATAATGAGGAAATTCCAAAAAGAAGGAACTGTTTTACTATGAGAATGAGAAGAAAGAAGCACGGCGCAGAAAGAATTGCGGCTTGCTCTGAAATTTTAATTGAAAATCCGCAAATCCCCGCCATTGATCCCCAAAATTATTTCTCCGAGAAACGCCCGATCCATTTAGAGATCGGCTGCGGCAAGGGAGATTTTGCAGTTGGGATGGCTGCCAAGAATCCCGATAAGAACTTTATTGCAATGGAGCGCGTCTCCGACGTTGCATGCCTTGCTCTTGAAAAGGCAATGGCGGCAAAGGAGCTTCGCCCCGACAATCTCCGCTTTTTGATTGGAGATGCAAAAAATCTGACAGAGTGGTTCCCGGCGCACTCCATCGAATGTCTGTATCTCAACTTCAGCGATCCTTGGCCCAAAAAGGGATACGCCAAGCGCCGCTTGACGCACCGCGGATTTTTGGAGCTGTACCGCACGGTGCTTTGTGAGCACGGCATTTTGAAATTGAAGACCGACAACGAGGGGCTTTTTGATTTCAGCCTTGAAGAATTTGAGGCGCTCGGCTTGACGGTGGAATGGCAAACGCGCGACTTGCATCGTTCGGAAAAGGCTTGTGACAACGTCATGACGGAATACGAGCGCAATTTCTCGGAGCGCGGTCAAGTCATCTATTCCGCATGGGTTCGCTTTTGAAGTAAGGAGGATTGCTATGTTTAAGGATCTGTTAAAAGCTTCGCGCAGCTATCGCAGCTTTGACGAAACGGTAAAAATCACGCAGGAGCAAGTGCTGGACTGGGTGGATTGCACACGTTATGCCCCCTCCTCCATCAATCTTCAAATGTTGAAATATCGTATCGTTACCGATGAAACAGAATGCGCTTCCCTGCTTGCGCAAACGCGTTGGGCAGGTAAATTAAAGGACATCAAGCTTCCTCCCATGGGTCACTCCCCCGTGGCTTACGTAGTCATCTGCGCCGATGAAAATGTCATTGCAACCGCGCAAAGATTTCAAAAGGACGTTGGCATCTGCGCTCAGACCATTATGCTTGCCGCATGCGAGGATGGCTTTGGTGGCTGTATGATCGGTTCCTTCTCCCCTGCAGCGGTGGCAGAACTGCTCTCTATCCCACAGCATCTGGTACCTCAATTGGTGCTTGCCCTCGGCAAGCCAGACGAACAAGTGGTACTGACAGAAGAAGCGGAAGACGGAAGTGTTACCTACTACCGCGAGGATGGTATTCACTACGTGCAAAAGCGCTCCTTGGAGCATCTCATCATCAAATAAACTTTGGAAAGGTCAAAGTCAATGGATATGACAAATGAACCCAGCGGCGTGCTGATCGTCCGCAAGCATGCGGGAGTCACCTCCCACGATATTGTGAACAAGATCCGCCGTTTGTTCAACACCAAGCGCGTGGGACATACGGGAACGCTGGACCCCATGGCAACGGGCGTCCTTGTCGTATTGGTGGGACGCGCCGCAAAGGCTTCGGAATATCTCTCACACGATGCAAAGCGCTATCGTGCATGTCTGCGCTTGGGTCTTACGACCGACTCGGAGGACGTGACCGGAAACCTGCTGACGAAGTCTCAAAGCATTCCCTCCCGCGAAGATGTTTTTGCAATGATTCCCCGTTTTCGGGGCAAGATCCAACAAATCCCACCCATGTACAGTGCCTTGAAGGTGGGAGGAAAAAAGCTGGTGGATCTGGCTCGCAAGGGTGAGGTGATAGAACGGCAAGCACGGGAGATTGAGATATTTGATCTCCTTGCAACAGAAACCGACAGGGCAACCGACTATATACTGGACGTGCACTGCTCGGGTGGCACCTACATCCGCACGCTTTGCGCTGACATCGGAGCAAGTCTTGGCTGTGGAGGTGTTATGGCTTCCTTGGAAAGAACCGAAACGAGCGGATTTTCGATTAACGAATCCGTTACGATTGCAGAATTAGAGGAAATGACCGAGGCGGCGCGTATCGCGCTTCTCATTCCTACCGAGGAGCTCTTCCGCGATTGCCCTAAGGTCACACTCTCTCCCTTTTTCGAAAAGCTTTGCCGCGGCGGCTGTGAAATCTATCTCAAAAAACTCGGTGCCCATCATCCCGTTGGAACACGTGTGCGCATCTGTTCGCAAAACGGTGCATTTTTTGCACTTGGTGAAATAAAAGAATACGAAGAAGGCTTGGCGATCAAGGCGATCAAAACCTTTGTACTGTAAAAAAAATACCGTTATGTCGGAGTGTAGCCCCTTCATAACGGTATTTTTTACGCTTATGCACCAAGATTTTCAAGTAACGTGGTTGCACGATGCTTCATCAGTGCTGAATAATACGTAACGACGATAATTTCCAAAGCGCTGTTCAATCTTTCGCGCGCGCCCTCTACGGGTGCTTGGTAGTCAACGGTAATCTCCTCGATGATGGTCTTAAAGGAATCAAGTGAGCACTTTCCAATGGTGGAGATGTGAGAAAGGATGCGACAAATATAGTCGTACAGAAGAGAGTCCTTGATAATATCGTCACTTGCATCCTCAACGTCACCGTTGATATATTGGATCAAAAACGCAATATGATCCAGCTGCATGCAAGCACGCAGCATATTGATGATCAGAATGTGTGCGACTTGATCAATGTTATACTTCTTTAACTTTGCATTTGCAACCCAGCCGCGCTTGGTCCAGTTTTGAAGCGTGGAGCTGTCAATTCCCGAAATATCGCGGATTTGCGTGAGCATTACGCCCTCGCTGACGAAAAAGACCTTTTTTAAAAAAGCCAAGCCCGTCAGGTTTTCCATATCCGCTTTTCTCAGCTTAGTACCCGGAATATACTCATCATGAAACTGTAAATTCATTTTATCACCTCTGTCACATATGATATTCTAACGTAAAATATTATATCATACAATCACTCGATTGTCAATGTTTTTTTGATGACGATTTTGTGAATGATTTTTCACGATGAAAAAATCAAGGTAACAATTCCCTGACAATACTGTCGGCGTCAAGGCAAACGCTTTGTAAAATTGGTTCATCTTTTTCTTGAATGCCAAACTCGTCCTTCAAAGCCTTGAAAAGCAGCTTTTTATTTTCCATAACGGAATATTTTGCAAGCTCTGCAGAAAGCAGCATTCCCATGCCACCTGCCTGCATTTCCTCTTCCAGGAACAAGACCTTGCACGGAGTCTGCGGCATATGTGGGAGTACCTCTGCTGCAATCTTATCATACGGCTTTAATTGTTCCAAAAGCAGGATCTGTACACGCTTGCCGAGCGCCTCCATTTTTTCTCTTGCTTCAAGCGCTTCCAGAACGATGCGACCGTGCGTGATGATCACGGCGTCCGGCGCATCACTTACCGTATCGGCAAGACAGCGCACGCGACTTCCGTTGGGAGAAATTGATGAATAAAAGGCTTGCTTGATCCGCGCATCCTCAAATCCACTCGGATAACGAATCGCTGCAGGACCGTCCCCCTTGAGCGCCTCTCGCATCACCGACTCCAATGCGGAGTACGTAATGGGGGTATAGATCTTCATATTAGGTATTTGTGAAAGAAATGCGACGTCAAAAATCCCGTGATGGGTCGGTCCGTCTGAGGAATTCAGTCCGGCGCGATCGATGCAAAACACAACGGGAAGATTTTGCAGGGCAACGTCGTGAATGATATTATCATATGCGCGCTGTAAAAAGGTAGAATAAATTGCCACTACGGGATGCATTCCGTTTGCCGCAAGCCCTGCCGCAAAGGTGACCGCGTGCGGCTCGGCAATACCAACGTCAAAAAAGCGTTCCGGAAACGTCGCACGGAACTGCCGCAACCCCGTTCCCAAGGTCATAGCGGCGGTGATAGCGCAAATACGCTCATCCTTCTGCGCAAGCTCGGTCAAAAGCTCGCCCATCTCAGCGGAAAAATTGTTCCCTTCATGAACCCCCACGCGTCGCGCGGGCAGACCGTGAAAGCGGTCCGGATTCTCCTCGGCAGGTGTATATCCCTTTCCTTTTTTGGTTTTGAGATGCACCACACAGCTCTGCCCGCTCTTTTTGGCTTCTTCCAAAAGCTTTTCCACGGCGGCTTCATCGTTTCCATCGATGGGACCAAGATAATATAACCCCAGATTCTCGAAATAATTACTTCCGTAAAGAGCGGACTTCAACGCCATCTTCAAACGAAGTAAAGCCTGAAATATAGGTTTACCGATCAATGGGATCTTTTGCAGAATGGAGGCTGTTGCCTGCTTGGTACGAAAGTATCCTTTTGAGGAGCGCAGATGTGAAAGTGATTTTGCAAAACGACCGATGTTTTTGGAAATGGACATCTCATTTTCATTCAGAATGATGATCAGTCGCAGACGCTTGCGGCAATTGTTTAGCGCTTCGTGGATCATGCCACCGGTGTAAGCACCGTCACCGAATACGCAAACCGTGTAAGCGTCCGATCCCTGCAATTTATCTGCCTCTGCAAAGCCGAGTGCCGCAGAGAGAGACGTAGAGCTGTGCCCTGTTCCAAAGCTGTCGTGCTCACTTTCCGTTCTTTTGGGAAAGCCACCGAGACCGCCACCTTGGCGCAGGGTGTCAAAGGCTTCTCTTCTTCCCGTCACCAGCTTATGGGTATAGCTTTGGTGTCCAACGTCAAAAATGATATGATCGTGCGGAGAGGAAAAAACGCGATGGATCGCCAGTGTCATCTCAACTGTGCCAAGGTTGGAAGCCAAGTGACCACCATTCTCACTGACGCGTTCGATCAAAAAATCGCGGATTTCACGAGAAAGTGCCGCCATCCTCTCCTGCGGCATCTGTTTAAGATCCTCGGGAGAGTTGATCTGCTCCAAAAGCGGATATTCGGTCTTATTTTGAGAACGATTCTCCATGTTTTTTTCCTCCTTTCGACCAAAATAAGCTTTAAAATGCTACATCTAATCAGCATTGCAGTTCAGTATACCATAAAAAAGCTTTTTTGTCAAGTAGAAACCGCACAGATCCTCTTATTTTCGTTTTTTCAAAAAAGTGAGAAAAAAGCAGAAATTCAATCGTTTTTTTGTGATAATCGTCTCTAATCGACTTTTATCGAAATTATTTGACTTTCTTTGACTTTGACTTTGTTTGACCTTTGCGGTATAATAGCATCAGAAAGTCAAAGAAGGTCAAAAAAGGAGATCGTTATGCTGGCAGATTATATTGCACAAATGATTGAAGAGATGTTGAACCAAAACGGCGGCACCCTGGAGCTGCAACGAAATGAAATGGCAAATCGCCTGGGATGCGTTCCAAGCCAGATCAGCTACGTCATTTCCTCTCGCTTTACGCCCGAGCGCGGCTACGTCATCGAATCCCGTCGCGGTGGCGGTGGATGCATTCGCATCGTTCGCAAGCACATGGGGCAAAATGAATATTTGATGCACTTCTTTTGCGCCATAGGCAATTCTATTGAAGAAAATGAAGCCGTGGCATACCTCAAAAATCTTTTGGGAAACGGCATCATTGATGAAAAGGAATTCCGTATTTCCTATGCGGCAATCTCCTCCTCTGCCCTCTCCGCTCTCCCTCCCTCGGCGCGCGACCGCTTGCGTGCGGATATTTTTAAGCATATTATTTTATCCTTAATGAATGAAAGATAAAAAAAGAATTTTTTTTGATTTTGGCAGCGATTACGACAAAATCCGCGCAGGAAAAGTTCTATAATAATACAAACGGGTGCCCTTTGGCACGAAAAGAAAGGAATGATCAAGTATGCTTTGTGAAAAATGCAAAAAAAGAACGGCAACTGTCTTTTACAATGAAAATATCAACGGAAAAACGCGATCTTATTCTCTGTGCGGAGAATGCGCTGCACAACTGCATGAAAAAGGCGACGTGCAGGACGTTACATCTATGATCGGTAGTTTTGCAGATCCATTTTCCGAATTGCACGATAATATTTTTGGCGGCTTTTTCGGAATCCCCACGCATCGCGTGGTTTCAGCCGCAAAAAAATGCCCTACCTGTGGATGTACCTTTGCAGAGATCTCTGCCTTGGGTAAGGTTGGATGCCCCGAATGCTACACCGTCTTTTCGGACGAGCTTGCAAACACTCTGCGTGCCGTGCACGGCACCACCACTCACACGGGTAAGGTTCCATCACGCCACCGTGCAAAGCAAGAGCGTGCAGAAAAGCTGAAGGAGCTTCGTCTCGCCATGCAGGACGCCATTCAAAAGGAGGATTTTGAAAAAGCAGCCTCCTTACGAGACGAGATCAGAACACTTGAAACCGATAACACCAAAAAGGACGGTGAAGCATAATGGCATGGTATAATACGATTGGACGTAACCCCGACACGGTGATCAGCTCCCGTGTTCGTCTGGCAAGAAACATTAACGGCTATCCATTCGCCTCCAAGCTGGATGCGAATGGCGCCAATGAAATCATCGAAAAGGTTTCTGCTCCCTTGGAAAACGCAGGATTCCGAAAGATCAACTTTTCCGATCTTTCCCCCATCATGGCAACCTCATACGTGGAACGCCACTATGTCAGCCCCGAGTTTGCCACAAAAGAAACTCCCCATGCACTTCTCTTGCAGGAGCAAACCAATATCGCAGTTATGGTGTGTGAGGAGGATCATTTGCGCATTCAATCCATTCTTCCGGGGCTTGCACTTGAGGAAGCCTACAAAAACGCTACCCTTGCAGAAAAACGACTGGATGAGGAATTCTCCTTTGCCTACAGCGAACAGCTTGGGTACCTGACACACTGCCCTACCAATATCGGTACCGGCATGCGCGCGTCGGTCATGATGTTCCTCCCCGCACTTTCGCGCGGCGGATACCTCAATTCTCTTGCCAATCAGCTTTCCAAGATTGGACTTACCGTACGAGGGCTGTTTGGAGAAGGCAGCGGCTCGGCGGGTTGCATGTACCAGATCTCCAATCAGATCACCCTTGGCATTTCCGAGGAAGAAACCTTAAAAAAGCTGACCGAAGCCATCAATCAGATCACAGAAAGCGAGCTCAAGGCGCGCAAGAGCATTCAAGGAGACGCACTGGATCGCTTGACCGACACGATTCTGCGCAGCAAAGGCATTTTGAAAAACGCGTATATGATCAGCTCTTCGGAATTTATCAAGCTCTTCGCAGACGTTCGCCTTGGTATTTCGCTTGGAATCGTCAATGATATTTCTTACGAGCAATTGGGAACGCTTTTGGTAGAGGCGATGCCCGCAACGCTGATCCTCTCCTCTGAAAGTACACCCAAGGGTGAGAGCGCGCGTGACAAATTGCGCGCCACCAAAATTCAATCGATACTCGATCCGAAAGGATAAGGTATTCTCTTTCGGATCTGTCAGAAAGGATCCATAAATGCAAAACAGATTTACTCAAAAAGCTCAAAACGCACTCAATTTCTCCTTGGAATTTGCCTCGGAGATGGGTCACACTTATATTGGAAGCGAGCATTTGTTGCTTGGACTATGCAAAGAAGAAACCGGCGTGGCGTCACATTATTTGCGCCAGCGCGGTGTTGCACTCGACAAACTGAAAAATGCCGTGATCCAATTGGCAGGTGCGGGTACCCCCTCTGCCGTTTCGGCAGGAGACATGACGCCACGTACCAAAAGCATCATTCAGAATTCGCTTTACGAGGCACAAAAGCACGGACAAGAGGACATCGGTACCGAGCATTTGCTCCTGGCTTTGCTGAATGAACAGGATTGCGTCGCCGTCCGCATTCTGGAAAACATGGACGTCAACGTCAATGAATTGCGTGGTGAGGTCGCCTCCTATCTTGGAAATGCGGTCAACACAGCACGCACCTCCGCACAAAACCAACCCACAAGTGAAAAAAGTGCCATTGCCTCCTCCCAAACGTTAAAAAGCTTCGGACGAGACCTGAATGAGATCGCGCGAAGTGGGAAATTGGATCCCATCATTGGCAGAGATGCCGAAACCGAGCGCGTCATTCAAATCCTTTCCCGTCGTACCAAAAACAATCCCTGCCTCATCGGTGAGCCGGGTGTCGGCAAGACTGCAGTGGTTGAAGGCTTGGCGCAACGCATCGTTGCAGGCAACGTTCCCGAAAATCTTCTGGATAAAAGCATTATCACGCTGGATATCGCCTCCATGATCGCAGGTGCTAAATACCGCGGTGAGTTTGAGGAACGCTTCAAAAACGTGATGGAGGAAGTTCGCAACAACCCCAATATCATCCTTTTCATCGATGAGATCCACACCATCATCGGTGCGGGCGCCGCTGAGGGCGCCGTGGATGCCGCAAATATCATCAAGCCTGCTCTTGCACGCGGTGAGATGCAGGTGATAGGAGCTACTACGATCTCGGAATATCGCAAACACATCGAAAAGGATGCAGCCCTGGAGCGACGCTTCCAATCCGTAATGGTGGGAGAACCGAGCGCCGAGGATGCGCTTGAGATCTTAAAGGGTTTACGAGAGAAGTACGAGGCACACCACAAGCTCAAAATTTCGGATGAAGCGCTCAACGCAGCGGTCAAGCTTTCCGTTCGCTATATTGCAGATCGCTTTTTGCCGGATAAGGCAATCGATCTGATCGATGAAGCCGCATCCCGCTTGCGTATCCATGCACACACTTCCCCTCCCGATCTCAAAGCGATAGAGGAGGAGATCAAGAGGATTGCAAAAGACAAAGAGGAAGCAATCAAGGCACAGGAATTTGAGCGTGCGGCAAAGCTCCGTGACGAGGAGCAAGCACGCAAGCAGGAGTACACAGAGAAAAAAGATGCATGGAAAAACGCGCAAAACAATACCGGATTGACCGTAACCGAAACCGACATTGCGGATATCGTGACACAATGGACAGGCATTCCCGTAAGTAATCTTTTAGCCGAAGAAAGTGAAAAGCTATTGCACCTGACAGAGCTCTTGCGCGCTCGCGTGATCGGTCAGGATGACGCTGTAGAAGCCGTATCCAAGGCGATCCGTCGCGGCAGAATGGGTCTGAAGGATCCTCGACGCCCCGTTGGCTCGTTCATATTTATGGGACCTACGGGTATCGGTAAAACAGAGCTTGCCAAGGCTTTGGCAGAGGTCATGTTCGGAGACGCCTCCGCGATGATTCGACTTGACATGTCCGAATACATGGAAAAGCACAGCGTTTCCAAGCTCATCGGCTCTCCCCCCGGCTACGTTGGCTTTGACGAAGGCGGACAGCTGACCGAGCGCATTCGCCGCAAGCCCTACTCCGTCGTGCTGTTTGACGAGATCGAAAAAGCACATCCCGACGTCTTTAACATCCTTTTACAGGTGTTGGAGGACGGTATTCTGACCGATTCGCAGGGACGCCACGTCGATTTCAAAAACACGGTCATCATTCTGACCTCCAACGTAGGTGCAGGCGAATTGGCGGCTACGAAATCTCTTGGATTTACGGCAGATGCCGTTGCAAACAACTCCAAGGAAGCACAAAAGGAGCGCATGATGGAAGCATTGAAGCGCACCTTCCGACCCGAATTTCTAAACAGAATTGACGACATCATCATCTTCAACAGTCTCTCCAAGGAAAACATCGAGCAAATCGCTTCGCTGATGCTGGAAAGCATTACAAAGCGTTGCCTTGATCTTGGAATTACACTTTCCTTTTCCCCTGCCGTTCCCTCACTTCTTGCAAAAGAAGGGTTTGATGCCACTTATGGGGCACGCCCCCTCCGTCGCGCCATCGTGCGGCTGGTGGAGGATGCCTTCTCCGCAGAGATGCTGGAGGGAAAGATCGCATCGGGCGACAAGATCCTTGCCGACGTCAAGGATGAAAAAATCGTATTTTTGAAGCAATAATGCAATATGAATACCGGGTGGAGGTATGATACCTCCACCCGGTATTTTTTTACTTGTAAAATATTTTATTTTTTTCTAAAAAACACTCCAAAATAAACAGTTTGTATGGTATAATATAGTTACAGTAAAAATAAAGGAGGCACAAATGAAAGGCAGACTGAAAAAAACGCTTGTCAGATTTCTTTGCTTGGTTCTGACGTTCATATTCCTTGGCGGAATTTCCTTTGGCGTCAGCGGCAGTACCCGTTATTTTGCAGGCGACGCCGAGGCTTATTATCAATCCCTTTTGGACGCAGGCTTCCCTGCTGACTACGCAACCTATCTGACCGAGCTTCATTTGTTGCATCCCAACTGGAGCTTTACCCCCCTGCAAATTACGCAAGAAAATTCTACCTACACCTGGAACTACATCATTGAGCAGGAGACGACCGATCCTGAACTCAACCTCATTCATTCTTCAAGTACCTATGAGGCATACCGACATCCCCTAAATCCTACGCTGTACGACTCCGGTTACTACCAGGCTTCGACGGCGGCAGTGAAGTATTTTATGGATCCCCGTAATTTCTTGAACGAGACCGATATTTTCCAATTTTATGATCTCTCCTCTGCCGCCGGCATCTCCGCGGATGAGGTACAAGCCGTTTTGCAAGGAACGTTTATGGAGAATCGACTCCTTGAAAACGGAAAAAGCTTTACCGATACCTTTTTGGAGATTGGCAACGAACTTTCCATCAATCCCGTCTATCTTGCGGTCAAAGCGCGCCAGGAGCAAGGTGTGGAAGGACTTTCCCCTGTCATTTCCGGCAAGTGCGGAACGCTTTTGAACGAATACTACCAAAATAAGACACAAACCTCCGACCAAGGCAACAGCGTGCTAACGCCTACCTCCGGCTACACCTCCGAGCAATTGCTTGCTCTTGATGGCTACTATAATCTTTACAATATCAAAGCAAGCGGAAACGGCTTATTTACCATCTACTACAACGCCATGGTACGCGCGCAAAGCGGAACCGATGCTATGAGCGAGGCGTGGGGAGGCTCCCCTGCGTGGAATACGCTTTGGAAATCTGCTTACGGTGGAGCTTACACCATAAAAAACAGCTTTATCGATCGCTATCAAAACACGATCTATTTGCAAAAGTTCAATGTTGACAGCCGTGCCGCCGACCGCAACTTCTGGGGGCAATATATGCAAAACGTGACGGGAGCTATGACCGAGGCGCGCACGCTTTATTCCGCGTTTGCCTCCTGCGGTGTCTTGGACGGACCGTGTAGCTTCTTAATTCCCGTTTACGATGGCATGCCGAAGGCAGTATCTCCTGACCCGGCAAATGGAAAATGCTCCTATCTTGCGCCCGCAACACAAAAGTATGCGTATTCGGTATTTTGGGCAGAGCCGTTTTTGGACATCTCCGAATCGGCACTTTATACCACTCGGGAATGCTACGCAGGAGATCTTTTGCCCCTTCGCGGTATCGTCTCGCACAGCTACGGCGTATCGGGCATTGAATACCGTTGGGACGATGGCGAGTGGTTATCACTTTCCGGCAATGATCAATTTGATACCCGACTCCCCATCGACTTTGCCGAAAATTCAACACACATCCTTACCATACGCGCAACCGCCGCGTACGATCACTCCGACAGCGCAAAAAAGAGTAGCTATCACGTCCTGTGCGCCGTGATCTACGTCAACGTTCTTCCCACGCCCGAGATTGAGGTAACCCTGCAAAACGGTAGCAACAGCCAAACGGTAAACCACACACTCGGTACACCATTTTCCTTGCCCGTTTGTGAGGAACAAGATTTTATCGGTTGGTACGGCTCAGACGGAACTTTTTTTCCATCCGGCGGTGCTCCTATACCAAGACTTAATACAACCTATACGGCACTCTACGCCAAGTTTGAACAGCTTTCCGGAGCAGCGCTACATTTCCACAGCACAAGCAACCATCTGCGTTTTTACGCGGCAATTGAGCGCGAAGCATTTGAGCTTCTCTCCACACTCCCCTCCCCTGCAATCCATTTTTTTGCAACGGTGACGGATGCGCACGGAACACAGACGAAAGCTGTGGTGGCATCAGAGCAAATTGATATCGCCTTTGATACCGAGTGGCAGATCTTAAGTGCCGAAACTCCACCTCTTGAAGGCGCTCGACTCAATGAGCAATTCTCTATGAACTTTTACGCACTTTTTTCCTATTCCGACGGAAGTGTGCAAGCAATTCTCCCTCACGGCATATACTGTACGAGAAGCGCAACGGACGTAGCTTCTACGGCTTTATCCGACCCCGACGCCGCATATTCGGCAGACACAATTGCCCGTTTGGAGCAAATCTTGTCCGATGCAAACGCTTGACAGAAAGGACCCTTCGCAAATTATGAAAACACTTGGATATTATAACGGAAAAATTGACGAATTGGACCGCATCAGCGTTCCGATGCTGGATCGTGCGAGCTACTTTGGCGACGGCGTTTACGACGTGACCTACAGCCGCAATTATCGCATCTATATGCTGGAGGAGCACGTGGAACGCATCTTTCAAAGTGCAAACCTCTTAAAAATTTATCCCACCATCAAACACGAGGAGCTTTGCGAGCTGATCAATACACTTGTGCAAAAATTGGATTGCGGTGACTTGTGGGTCTATTTTCAATTTTCAAGAGGAACAGATTTTCGCAATCACGCGTTTCCGCAAAATACGGAACCCAATCTTTGGATCATGCTCCGCCCCGCGCAAATCAAGGATACCTATAAAACGTTGCGCTGTATTTCACGCCCCGACACCCGTGCTCTGCATTGCAATATCAAATCCTTAAACCTATTGCCCAGCGTCCTTGCAACGCAGGAATGCGTAGAGGCAGGCGTAGACGAATGCATTTTGCACCGAGACGGAATCGTGACTGAGTGCGCACACTCCAACGTTTCCATTTTGAAAAATGGTGAGCTTTTGACCCACCCTGCAGATCGCAAGATCCTTGCAGGAACGGGACGCGCGCACTTGATCAAATGCTGTCAAAGCTTTGGGATTCCCGTCAAGGAATGCGAATACACGCTCTCTGACCTGATGGATGCCGACGAGGTATTGCTTACCTCTGCCTCCGCCCTTTGCATGCGCATTGTGGAGGTGGACGGTATTGCGGTTGGCTCTCGCGCAACCGATACGGTCAAAAAGCTGCAGGATGCACTTTTGCAGGACTTTTTGACTCAAACCGAACGTGTGTAAGATTGTAAACTGTGTAAATTTTTTAAGATTATTGACTTTTTCACCATAATGTGATACAATAACCGTATAAAATACAATAAAGGAAGTAACATTTTGGCAACGAATACAAAAAACAAGCTTTTTGGTCTGTTCGACTACAATCGAGACAACCGTCCCGATGCTAAGGAGGAGGATACCACTCCTACCTTAAAGCGCTATTTCAAACTCCTTGGGAGACGCTTTTGGAAGCTGATCTCACTCAACCTGATCATGCTCCCCCTTATTCTCCCCTTTCTCATTTGCCTCTATCTCTTTGTTTCCATGCCGCAAACGCCCGTGGCTGAGGACTTTTTGGTCCCACAGCTCTTTGGTGCAAATGCTGTGGCGCAATCCCCAAGCATCACCATGCTGTTTGACATTCTCGGAACGCAAAAAGGCATTCCCGTTTACGGCGTAGGAGCTTATATCGGGATGGGTGCTTGCTTTCTGTTTTTATTTTTGACCTTTGGCTGGCAGAACGTGGGCGCGACCTATATTGTAAGAAACATGGTTCGCGGAGACGCCGTGTTTATCTGGTCGGATTATTTCTACGCCATCAAGCGCAACCTCAAGCAAGGATTTTTGATGGGACTGTTGGACGCCACCGCCATTTTTGCGCTCTGCTTTGACCTGGTATACTTCAGCGGTCAACCCAACACCTTTCTGGGCAACCTTGGCTTTTACGGAGTAATTGCGCTGATCATTCTGTACTTCATTATGCGTTTTTACATTTACCTTTTGCTGGTGACCTTTGATCTTTCCATCCGCAAGATCTTCAAAAACGCACTCATCTTTACCACACTTGGCATCAAGCGTAATCTTATGGCAATTCTTGGATTGATCGTCATCACTGCCATTCACGTTTTGCTGATCCCACTTTTGATTGCAACCCCCTTGGGCGGAATTCCAATCATCCTTCCCTTCATCTGGTATCTTGCGATCACTACCTTTACCTGCGCGTATGCGGCGTATCCGATCATTGATCGCTATATGATCGCTCCTTACGTCAGCGCTACAGACGATGACGACTCTGAGGACGACGGTGCAGAGGAAGAGCCCACCGCGGACGAAATCGCACCCGAAAACACTTAATTGATACAAAAAAGATCAACACCAACAAATAATTGGCGTTGATCTTTTTTCTTATTTCTTTAATTTCAATGTTTTTTCATAAGCCGCGGTAACGGCGTTCATGGAGGCGGAACGGAATGCACTTTCCTCCAAGGCATGTACGCCTGCAATGGTGGTGCCACCCGGACTGCAAACCGCGTCCTTGAGTTCTCCCGGATGCTTTCCACTCTCCAAAAGGAGCGTTGCAGCCCCCAAAAGCGTTTGCGCGGCGTACAGGTTGGCTTTGTCACGCGCCAAACCGCATTCCACGGCACCATCTGCCAACGCCTCGGCAAAAAGATAGACAAATGCAGGACCACAGCCCGAAAGCGCACTTGCGGCATCGATCTTATCCTCTGCAATTTCGTCAAGCTTGCCCGCCTTTGAGAGCGCGTGCAGGAATACGTCGATGTCACAATCACTCACGGCATCATTGGCCGTATAAAGGATCATACCCTCGCCAACCGAAACGGGCGTGTTGGGCATGATGCGAATGACGGGCGCGGAAACGCCGCACATCTTTTCAATTGCCGCAATGCTGACGCCTGCCGCCATGCTGATGAGCACAAAGCGATCCTTTCTCGCCTTGAGAATGGGCGCGATCTCTTCAAACAGCCCTGCAAAGCCCTGCGGCTTGACACCGAGAAAGATATATTCGCAATCAGCTGCAATTTGCGCAAGAGTTGCAACCGAGCAACCGAAGGACTCGGCAAGTGCAGCCGCGCGTTCGATATTGGCATCGCACAACGCGATAATTTCGAGCGGTCTTACAGACTTGACAACGGCTTGCGCCAATGCGCCGCCCATGTTTCCGCAACCGATAAAACCAAATTTGTATTTCATAATTGCTCCTTCCCCATCAGCGGATTTGTCCGTTTCCGCGAATAACGTACTTATAGGTGGTCAGCTCCTCAAGACCCATAGGTCCTCTTGCATGAAGCTTTTGGGTGGAGATACCGATCTCACAGCCCAAGCCAAACTCGCCACCGTCGGTAAAGCGAGTGGAGGCATTGACGTAAACCGCCGCGCTGTCCACTGCCGCAGTAAAGTAGCGTGCGTGCGTGGAATTCTCGGTCACAATGGCGTCGCTGTGATGCGTGGAATGCGTCGCAATGTGCTCCACAGCCTCCTTTACGTCCGCAACCACCTTGATTGCAAGGATATAATTCAAAAATTCCGTATCAAAATCCGCATCGGTTGCAGGAGTACCGCCGATGATGGCGTATGCCTCCCGATCGGTACGAAGCTCTACCGGTGTATCCCCACGCGCAATACGATCCTCGCTCAATCGCTGCTTCAAGCGCGGCAAAAACGCGTTCGCGATCTTGCGATTGACAAGGCAAACCTCCTCGGCGTTACAAACGGAGGGGCGTGAGGTTTTGGCGTTTTCAATAATATCGAGTGCCATATCAAGATCGGCGTCCTCGTCCACGTACACGTGACAAATTCCCGTTCCCGTTTGGATACAAGGCACCTTGGCGTTTTCCACACAAGCGCGGATCAAGCCCGCACCGCCGCGTGGGATCAAAAGATCGACGTACTCCACAGCGGTCATCAGCTCGTTGGCACCTGCACGTGTGGTATCCTCCAGCATGTTGACAAAGGTTTCGGGCAGACCGCATTTGCGCAAGCCCTTACGCAACGCACAGACGATGGCATAAGAGGATCGATACGCCTCCTTACCTCCGCGCAAAACACAGACGTTTCCGCTTTTGAGTGAAAGCGCCGCCGCATCGGAGGTAACGTTTGGACGGCTCTCGTAGATCATTGCCACAACGCCCATGGGAACACGCGTTTTTTCAACGCGGATGCCACTGGGACGGGTGAAAGAATCGGTCACTCGTCCTACGGGATCGGGCAGATCGACCACCTCACGAATGCCGTTTGCCATTGCCGCAATGCGTGCGCGAGTCAGTCGCAAACGATCGACCATCACGGGATTCATGATTCCCGTAACTGCCTGTACGTCTTCTTCATTGGCACGCAAAATCTCCTCTGTATCCGCCTCCAAGGCATCCGCCATTGAGAGGAGTGCCGCATCCTTTTCCTTGGTGGAAAGCATGGACAAGGCACGGGTGGCGCGTTTTGCCCCTTGTAAAATTTCAAGCGTTGTCATGCCTGTTCTCCTTTTGCAAAAAATCGTGTTCCGACTGCCTTTCCGTCAAACAGATCGTAGAGCAATTCAGGTGCGGCACCGTTGAGAATCACCATCTCGCATTCAGCCTCGTAGCACAGCTCAGCGGCGTGGAGCTTGGTCTTCATGCCACCCGTACCGAGTGACGAGCCTGCGCCTCCCGCAAGTGCCATGATCTCGTCGGTCAGGGCATCCACGCGGTGAATCAGCTTTGCTTCGGGGGACTTGTGCGGATCGGCAGTATACAGACCGTCAATGTCGGAGAGCAGGATCAAGCGATCTGCCGCCACACTGACTGCGACCATGGCAGAGAGTGTGTCGTTGTCGCCCACCTTGATCTCCTCGGTGGCAATGGTGTCATTTTCGTTGATAATAGGAAGCACGTCCAGCTCCAACAAACGGCGCAGCGTGTTTTGGAAATTGTGATAGCGGTCGTCGTTTTTAAAGTCGGAGCCCGTCAAAAGGATCTGCGCCACGGTATGATGATATTTTTGAAACAAGCGGTCATATGTATACATCAATTCGCACTGCCCTACGGCGGCTGCCGCCTGTTTGGTTGGAATGTCGGAGGGGCGCTCCTTGAGCGATAGCTTACCAACGCCCATACCGATTGCACCCGAGGAAACGAGGATCACCTCATGTCCTGAATTTTTCAGATCACTCAGCACACGACAAAGCTCCTCCACACGGCGAATATTCAAAAGTCCCGTCGGATGCGCCAAGGTAGACGTACCGATTTTTACTACCACTCTCATATCATCAAACCTTTCTTGAAATATCTTTACTCTACATTATACCGCAAAAAGGCATATTCGTCAAGCACTTTGAAAAAAATAACTTTTTTTCTCGTATCTATTGCATTTTTTAGAAAAATCGATTATAATGTGTTTGGCGTGACACGCCACACGACAAAAATGGAGGTATATGATGAACGATTATAGAATTTACGACACGACGGTACCAAAGAGATGGGTGGATAGCATTCCAATCGGTAACGGCAGAATGGGTGCGACGCTGATGTGCGGCGTTGCCAAGGAAACCCTTCTCCTCAATGAGGAAACCGTTTGGTCGCACAATCCTGAGATGCACGCCAACCCCAACATGAAAGACTATTTGAGGCAGATCAAAGCGCTTTTTCTGCAAAACAAGCCCGTTTCCGCCAATGCGCTTGCCAACCGTCTTCTCAAGGATTGCTTTCCCCGTATCTGCTCCTATGAGAGCGCGGGAAAAATCAACGTAGAGCTTCACGAGGGCGACTCTGCCGCATGCTACGAACACCGCCTGGATTTGATCAACGGTATCGCAACCGTCTCCTACCGCAAGGGTGGAACGCGCTATGAGCGGGAGTATTTCGCCTCCTATCCCGACAACGTGATCGCCTGCCGCTTCACCTCCTCGGGGGCACCTCTTACTGCCTGCATCACCTATGAAAGGGAGCGTACGCTTTCCTGCACCGCCAATGGACAAACCCTTACCGCAACGGCAAAAACCCTTTTCGGTGATCACGAATTCTGCGTGAAGGCACACGTGGTCAGCGACGGAAAAATTCTTTGTGAGGACGGACAGATTCTTGTTTCGGACACCAATCGAATCTGTGTTTACATCGCCATCGGAACGCAGTTTTGCCATGGCGAAGGCTACGAGGAAGCAACCGTCTTCCCCAACGAGCTTGATTACGACCAGCTTCGCGCGCGTCACGTTGCGGACTTCTCCGCGCTGATGTCACGCGCCGATGTGGAGCTTCCCTCCATAGAAGGGATCTCCGCGCTTCCCCTGCACGAGCAATTCCGCCTGCGCACCTTCAACAAGCCGAGGGACTTTTCCGCATTTGCTCTCCAATGGCAATTCGGGCGCTACCTTCTTGTCTCTTCCAGCCGCAAGGGAACGCTTCCCGCCAATCTCCAAGGGCTTTGGACTGACGGACTCGCCTCCGGATGGAGCAGCGATTATCACACCAACGTCAATCTGCAGGCGAATTATTGGGGCGCGGAGGTTGCAAACCTTTCCGATTGTCACATGCCCCTGTTCCACTACATGAACAATTATCTTTTGGAGGCAGGTAAAAAAGCCGCCCACGACTTTTACGGCACACGCGGGTGCGTTGTGCATCATCTGAGTGATATCTACGGCTTTGCCGCCCCCGCAGACGGTCCTTGGGGACTTTGGCCGCACGGCGCCTCCTGGCTGGCGCTTCATATGTGGGAACACTATCTCTTTACGAAGGATCTTGATTTTTTGAAGAACACCGCGTATACGTTCCTTCACGAGACATCGGTATTTTTTCTTGAGAATTTGGAGCGTGACGTAAAGGGGCGCTTGGTCTACGCTCCCTCCACCTCTCCCGAAAATCCATACTACGCAGAGGAGGACGAAAAGCGCGTTTCCTGCTATCTCGCGTCAGGAACCACCATGGACCGTCAGATCATCTCCTCGCTTCTTGAAATGTATCTGAAGGCATCCGAGCTCCTCGGCATCGAGGAGGAGGACACGAAAACGGCACGCAAAACGCTTGCCGATCTTCCCCCCATGCAGGTCGGAAAGCATGGACAACTTATGGAGTGGATTGAGGACTACGACGACGTTCACATCGGACACCGCCATACCTCCCACGCCTTCGGTCTCTATCCCGCAGCGCAGATTACTCGCGCCACCCCGGAGCTTTACGATGCCATGAAGGTAACGCTTGCCCGCCGACTTTCCGGGCGTGACAACTCCTTTACGGGAGAGATCGGCTGGGTGGATACCTGGAGATCGGCAATGTTCTCCCGCTTGCGTGATCCCGCCTCCGCTTATAACATGCTCAATCAGTTCGTTTCCAAAACCCTTCGATACAATCTCTGGGAGGTCGTGGACATCACCTCTATGGGCGGAAATGTATTCCAAATCGATGGCAACCTTGCCTATATTGCATCGCTTGCGGAAATGCTTCTCCAAAGCCACGAGGATGCGATCTCACTCCTCCCCGCGCTCCCCGCGCAATGGGATCACGGCAGCTTCCGCGGCCTCTGTGCACGCGGCGGATATGAGCTTGACGTTTGTTGGGAAAATTATGAAGTTGTTTCCTTTGACATTAAGGCGAAATTTGCAGGCGAATGTCGTATCGAGCTTCCTTGTACGCAAAAATCGTTGGATTTTGTCGATGAAAGCGGAACCCAATATAGTGCCGAGAACGGTATTCTGACATTGAACGTTAAGGACCATATGTGCCTCAGAATAGTAAAATAATCTTGTTTTTCATCCGCATTTGCAACAAATTGCTGCAAATGCGGATTCTTTTATCAAAAAGGCTTGCAAAATCGGAATGCTTATGATATAATAGTAAAGATTGACTGATAAAAGAGGTATATTATGATTACGATTTCAAACCTTAGCTTTCATTTTGGCGGTCAGCTTTTGTTTAAGGACGTCGACCTGAAATTCACTCCCGGCAACTGCTACGGCATCATTGGTGCCAACGGTGCCGGAAAATCCACGTTTTTGAAAATCCTTTGCGGTGAGCTGGAGCCCTCCACGGGAGAGATCTCCATTCCCGACACCGTTCGCATGTCGGTGCTTCGGCAGGATCACTTTGCTTTTGACGAATTCAGCGTGCTTGATACCGTCATGATGGGCAACAAAAAGCTGTACGACATTATGAAGGAAAAGGACGCGATCTACGAAAAAGAGGATTTCAGCGAGGCAGACGGCATTCGCGCCGCAGAGCTTGAGGCAGAGTTTGCCGAAATGAACGGATGGGAGGCAGAGTCCGATATTTCAAAGCTCTTGCAGGGACTTGGCATGAAGGATGAACAGCTTTACGACCAGATGTCCTCCCTTTTGGAGAGCGAAAAGGTCAAGGTCATGCTGGCACAGGCGCTCTTTGGAAACCCCGACATCATCATGTTGGACGAGCCGACCAACGGCTTGGATATTGACGCGATTATGTGGTTGGAGGAATTTTTGTCGGATTATTTCGGTACGGTGCTGGTTGTATCGCACGACCGCCACTTTCTCAACGACGTTTGTACCAACATTGTTGACATTGACTACAGCGGTATTAAAATGTACGTTGGCAACTACGAGTTCTGGTATGAATCCAGCCAATTGATCCAACGTATGATCAAGCAGCAAAATAAAAAGGCAGAGGAAAAGATCCGCGAGCTGCAAGCGTTTATCGCACGCTTTTCGGCAAACAAATCAAAATCCAAGCAAGCAACCTCGCGCCGCAAGCTGTTGGACAAGCTTTCCATCGAGGAGCTTCCCGCATCCAGCCGCCGCTATCCATTTATCGGCTTTGATATGGATCGCGTGGCGGGCAAGGACATTCTGTTTGTCAACGACCTGACCAAGACCGCCGAGGACGGAAGTATCCTGTTCAAGGATCTCTCCTTTACCGTTGGTAAGGAGGACAAGATCGCGTTTCTTGGAAATGAAATGGCGATCACTGCCCTGTTCCGCATATTGATGGAGGAGGAGATGCCCGACAGCGGTAACTTTAAATGGGGCATCAGCATTACAAAATCCTATTTTCCCCACGACAACACCGCGTATTTTAACGACTGCCAATTGAGTATCATCGACTGGCTGGCGCAGTATTCTAAGGAAACGACCGAAACCTATCTGCGCGGATTTTTGGGCAGAATGCTCTTTTCCAACGAGAGTGTTTTCAAGCCCGTTAACGTTTTGTCCGGAGGCGAAAAGGTGCGCTGCATGTTTGCACGCATGATGCTCTTTGGATCGAATTTTCTCATTCTGGATCAGCCTACCGACCATTTGGATCTGGAATCGATCAGCGCCGTCAACAACGGACTTTCTGCCTTTAAGGGCAATTTGATGTTCACCTCTCACGACTATGAGCTGGTCAACACGGTGGCAAACCGCATCATTGAAATTTTACCGGATGGCAAGATCATTGACCGTCCCGGCACGTACGAAGAATATCTTGAGTGGAAAAAAGAACGGGAAATGCAATAAAAAAAAGAGATCTGTTTGAAATGGGCACGCGCGATAACGAAGGATTAACATAAGTTATTCGAGCGTGCCCATAATGAATTGCCCTAAATGGCATGAATTGGCTTGCGCCGTGAATTGAACTTCGTTCATGAATTGCCTTCGGCATGATAAAGCATAGCAATTCAATTCACGAAAACAAAGTTTTCAAATCATGAAGCCGTCAGGCTTCAATTCATGATGCAAAGCGTCAATTCATTCCTATCTGGAGAAAATTGTCTGAAGCAACGCAAAAGCACTTATGACAAACGATTTATTCGTTATCATAAGTGCTTTTTATTAAAACTTCGTTATGGGGCTCACGCTAAAAACAGATCTCTTTTTCTCAATTTCCAAGATACAATTTGAGTTCCAGCAACTCAGCATCTCTGTAAACCTTCAAACTTATCGTATCTCCCAACCTCACGTCGTGAAGGTATTCCTGCAGCATCTTCTTATCTGTAACAGTTTTACCGTTGAAGCCACAAATCACATCTCCGGGCAGGATCACGTTGTGCGCATAAGAATCTACGTAAACTTCGCTAACCGCAACGCCATCTTGCATAGCCGTATAGTAACGGCCACCAACCTGAAATTGCGTCCCCTTGCGAACGTCTGTAACCAAAATACCGAGCTTAGGTCGAACCTTGGAAACCGTGGAGGTAAAAGAATCTTCTCGTCCCTCCATGATAGCGTCAATGGTATTGCGTGCCTTGTTGATCGGGATCGCATAGCCGATTCCCTCAAAGTCGGTCATCTTTCTGGTAATAATACCAATCACCTCTCCGTTTGCGTTGCAAAGCGGTCCGCCGGAATTTCCGGGGTTCACAGGGGTATCCATTTGAATCATATTCAAGTCGGCGACGTATTTGCTCTCCTCTACAGTAACAACGCGATGGCATTTGGAAATAATGCCCTGCGTGGTAGACCATTCGCCATCGTCTCCGCCGGGATTACCGATCGCAATTGCGACCTCGCCCTCAGTCAGCGCATCGGAATCTCCAAATGCAACGGCAGGATAGTTTCTGCCTTCAATTTTGAGGACTGCGATATCGTCGATTTCTACGTATCCGACCAACTCCGCATCCTTTACTGTACCGTCATACAAGTGCACGGAAATATTCGTTGCATTTTTTACCACGTGGTAATTGGTGGCAATATAACCGTTGGTTTGGAAAAAGAAGCCCGTTCCATAGCTTCCCTCCAATCCTGTAGAAGCCGATATCAATACGGTGGACGGAGATACCGCCTCGGAAACGTAAACCGCAGGCGCACTGCCGGCGGAAACGACGCCACCGCTCTGATGCCAAAGAATGACACATGCCAGCATGATAAAGCAAACGGCAAACACCGCAGTCATCACGCTTGCGTATATGACCACGCCGCGCTTGCTTCCCTTTTCCTTTTGTGCACGGTCATGCGCAAGCTGTGTGTTATAATTCCAATAAAAAGAGTATTGCTCCCCGCTCTGCACGGGGTCTTGCTGTTGATTTTGATTCTGTTGAGGAAGCTCCGACATTTCATTTTCCTCCTTTTTGCATGGTATTAATTTCAAAATCAATTCAAAAGCTCAAACTTATATCCAACGCCCCAAACGGTTTTCAGAATCCATTTGTCCGAAACGCCCTCCAGCTTTTCGCGCAAACGCTTTACGTGTACGTCTACCGTTCGGGAGTCTCCCAAATAATCAAAGCCCCAAACCTTGTCAAGAAGCTGATCTCTGGTAAACACGCGGTTGTAGTTGGAGGCAAGGAAATACAAAAGCTCCAATTCCTTGGGTGGAATATCCACCGATTTTCCCTTGAGCTTCAATTCGTATTTTTGCAGGCTGATTTCAATATTTTCAAACTTGATCACTTCATCGTCATTTTGATGTGCATGTGCCTGGCAACGGCGAAGCACCGCCTTTACACGGGCGGAAAGCACCTTGATATCAAAAGGCTTGGTAACAAAATCGTCTGCTCCCAGCTCCAAACCGAGGACCGTATCAAAGGCATCACTTTTGGCGGTAACCATTATAATCGGTTTAGAGGAGATTTCTCTGATCTCGCGACAAACCTGCCAACCGTCCTTTTTGGGGAGCATCACGTCCAAGAGCACCAGATCGGGCGAGAAGATCTTAAAATAACTTAAGCCCTCCATACCGTCAGTAGCAACTTTCACGTCGTACCCCTCGTTTTCAAAATAGTTTTTTAAAAGATCACTGATATTAGAATCATCATCGATCACAAGAATTTTGGTGTCTGTCATAAGTATTATTCTCCTCCAACATCTTTTAATTCTATTGCTGATTGAATTATAAATTATAATTGAGATAACCGTGTGACGAAAATATGAATTTTAGAAATATTTTGTTCATTTTCCAAATTCCAATATATTATAACACAAAATTGAACAGATTGCAAATGGTTTTGAAACATTTTTTTGATTTTTTTTGTTTTTTTCGTCAAATATGAAATTTTATACTATAATATACCAAAAGTTTGTAAATTGAATTTTAACAAACGGCATTTTTTAAAAATATATTTTTGAACATTTTTATCAAAATTTAATTCTATTTTGTGGCGAAATTGTGAAAATGGACTTCCGGCATATCGTTTTATCAAAAAAAGAAGGAATTGCATCCTGCAATTCCTTCAATCGTTTTACAGCACGACCTTAAAGCCGATGTGCGTTGCGTCTTTTTTATATGCCGTTATTTCGCCTTTGTGCTTCTCAACAATTGCCTTTGCCATGGAAAGCCCTATGCCGTAACCGCCTGTAAATTTTCTTGCTCTATCAGCGCGGTAGAAACGGTCGAACAACCGATGCAGATCAATCTCGTTTACCGCAGCATAGGTATTCTCCACCGTCAGCACAACCTTTCTGGTACGTTGAAGCGTTACGCATATCTCACCTCCGACGTCACAGTATTTTACCGCATTATCCATTAAAGCAGCAACAAGCCGGCGAAGAAGAGCTTCGTCACCACGGCAGGAAACGTTCAGATTCACATTTGCATAGAGATGTTTTCCCCTCTCTTTTGCAAGTTGCTCAAATTCTGCAACGGTACCGGATACAAGTTCTCCAAATGTGACATCGGTAACCTTCATCCCGGAGTTATCCTCATCCATACGGGAAAGAGCAACAAGGTGATTGACAAGCTCGGTCATACGATGCCCCTCCGCTCGAATATCATCCAACCACTCGTTCTTACCAAGCTCGTCCTCTGCAATATCAAGGTTTGCAAGAATCAGGGTCAGCGGTGTTTTCAGCTCGTGGTTTGCATCGGTAATGAACTGCTTCTGCTTTTCATAGCTTTCGGCAATGGGCTTTACCGCTTTTTTTGAGAGTAGGAATATCAATATCAACATGAGCGCGGCACATCCGAGCAAAACGAGTCCGGCAATCGTCATTGACTGCATAAGCGACGAACGGCTCATACTGCCGTCAACGAATACAACATCTGTTCCCATTTCCGTTGCAAAGACCTTATACCGATAGTTGTCTATCCAGCCCCTTGTATCTTCATCGTCAAGCACACT
>JAFTKJ010000054.1 GCA_017453305.1 Clostridia bacterium | reverse complement strand
GTTGTGGTAACCTATAACTGCACAGTTCTTCGATATGCACCCGGTAATAGCGCACCTTGGGATGTAGGACTACTTTTTGCTATCCCATTCGTGATTGGAATAATTGTTTGTTCCATCGTTTCATACATTGCAAAGAAAAAAGGCAAATAATCTGAATCAAACAAATTCCAATTTATCGAATAGTAAACCCCGACAGATTATTTACAATCTGTCGGGGTTAATCTTTGCTTACTGCAGAGCAATTTTATGTTTGAAAGTAAACATCCTTATGAGAAGCCCGCCTTACCCGACTTCTTTTTATATGGATATTTACAATTACAATCAGTTAAAGTATCCCTCGCGGTAAAGCAGCTCTGCGATGAGAACCGCGCCACCTGCAGCGCCGCGCAGGGTGTTGTGCGAAAGTCCCACAAACTTGTAGTCAAACAGCGTATCCTCGCGCAAGCGTCCAACCGTTACGCCCATGCCGCCGTAAATGTCACGGTCAAGCTTTGCCTGCGGACGGTTATCCTCCTCAAAATAGGTGATGAACTGCTCGGGCGCGTGCGGAAGCTTGAGCTGCTGCGGCTTGCCGGAGAAATTCTTCCAAGCCTCAAGGATCTCCTCCTTGCTCGGCTTGTTTTCAAAGCGTACGAACACCGCCGCCGTGTGACCGTCGGTCACGGGCACGCGAATGCACTGCGTGGTGATCAGCGGAGCGTCAGCCTTGACGATCTCGCCGTTTTCTACCTTACCCCAAACGCGCAGAGGCTCCTGCTCGCTCTTTTCTTCCTCACCGCCAATGTAAGGAATGACGTTGTCGATCATTTCGGGCCACTCGCGGAAGGTCTTTCCCGCTCCGGAAATTGCCTGATAGGTGGTTGCCACAACCTCCTTGATGCCATACTTGCGCAGAGGCGTGAGCGCGGGAACGTAAGACTGAATGGAGCAGTTGGGCTTGACGGCGATAAAGCCGCGCTTGGTTCCAAGGCGCTTGCGCTGTGCTTCAATGACCTCAAGGTGCGCGTCATTGATTTCCGGAATGACCATGGGAACGTCAGGCGTCCAACGATGCGCGGAGTTGTTGGATACCACGGGGATCTCCGCCTTGGCATAAGCCTCCTCCAAGGCGCGAATCTCTTCCTTTTTCATGTCGACCGCGCAGAATACAAAGGAGCACTTCTCTCCGACCTCTGCAATGTTTGCGGCATCAACCACAACCATATTTTTGAACTGCTCGGGCATGGGAACGCTCATCTTCCAGCGTTCGCCAACCGCCTCCTCGTAGGACTTGCCTGCGGAGCGCGCACTTGCCGCCAAAACAGAAACTTCAAAATAGGGATGATCGGCAAGGAGCGTTAAAAAGCGCTGTCCTACCATTCCCGTGGCGCCAATGACGCCAACCTTCATTTTACTCATGATCAAGGATCCTTTCAGAAAAAATATACACTATATTATACACGATTTTTACCAAAATTGCAATAGGGTCGCGCCATTTTTTCCATCCACAAATATAAAAAAATCGATTGAAAAAGCCTTTTGTTTATGGTATAATAGATAAAAACAGAGAACGGTGCACATTTTTACCGTTCAAAAGCAAATTTGGAGAAGCACGTATATGAAACTGCAATTGGTTGCAACCTGCCTGTTTGGACTGGAAAAATTATTGGGCGAGGAGATCGATGCCCTGGGACTCCGCCGCCTGGACACCATGGACGGGCGCGTCACCTTTGAGGGAGAGCTGTACGACGTCGCGCGCGCAAACATCGGTCTGCGCTGTGCCGAGCACGTGTTCATCAAGCTCGCATCCTTTGAGGCGACCACCTTTGACATGCTGTTTGAGGGCACTAAGAGCCTCCCTTGGGAGGATTGGATCGGCAAGCTGGATGCCTTCCCCGTCAAGGGACACGCCATTAAAAGTAAGCTCTACTCGGTTCCCGACTGTCAGAAGATCGTCAAAAAAGCCATCGTCGACCGCCTTTCCGCGCATTACGGGACCAAGTGGTTTACAGAGAGCGAAGCAAAATATCAAATCGAATTTTTCATTTTCAAGGACGTGGCGCATCTGATGATCGACACCTCCGGCGTTCCCTTGCACAAGCGCGGATACCGTCCTGCGGCAGGAGCGGCGCCCTTGCGCGAGACCTTGGCGGCGGCGTTGGCGCTGACGGCAAGACCGCGGCAGGACGTGCTGTTTTGGGATCCTACGTGCGGTTCGGGCACCATTGCCATTGAGGCGGCGCTGATTTTATCGGGGCGCGCGCCCGGTCTTGGACGGAGCTTTGCGGCGGAGGCATTTGGGCAGATCCCGTCGCGGCTATGGAGCGATGCAAGAGAGGCGGCTGAGGCGGCGATTCGCAAGGATTGCGATTTTGAGGTCTATGCCTCCGACATTGACGAGGATATTCTTGACACGGTGTATGAAAACGCGTTGCGCGCAGGCGTGGAGGAGCACATGAACATTTTTTGCGCGGACGTACGCAAGATTCAAAAAATCGAGGGGCGGCGCGGCACGGTGGTATGCAATCCGCCGTATGGTGAGCGCTTGATGACGCCTGCGGAGGCAGAGCAGCTCTACCGCGACATGGGACGTGCCTTCTCTGCCCTGTCGCCGTGGCAGATCTACATCATCACGTCGCACCCGCAGTTTGAGCGCTTTTACGGCGCGCGCGCAGATAAGATCCGCAAGCTGTATAACGGCATGATTCCCTGCAATTTGTACCAATATTTCAAACCGAAAAACTAAAACCGTGGGCTGAGTCATTAGACTCAGCCCCTTTTTTGTAAAAAAACCCGCCCTGTGCGTCAGGGCGGGAAAAAAGTATTTTTTATTTATTATCAACCTACAAAGAGTTCACACACCCGGAAATCAAGCAAACCGGCTCTCTTTGAGGGGATAACCTTGTTTGGATCAAAGTATATCCTCAAGATCGTTGAAGATATCAAATCCAACGGGAGAGCTTGTGAGGATGTCTTCTTCCTCAACGGTAAGAAGATCTACAATGGGTTCAACGTACTTTTTCATAATGTTCAATCTCCTTTCCATTATTCTTCAGGATTAGCCTGCAGGCCTGCTGCGTAGTTGCGCAAAACCTGTGCATATACGCCATAGACTTCATCCAAGTTTTCTTCGCCAACCTCGGCAATAATAGCGGTAGCAGCTTCCTGTACGTTTCTGGTTGCATAATCAGCGGAGTAGATGTAAACACTCTGACCGGATTCCATTACAACCTCAACGTAACCTCTTGCGCAGAAGTCTTGACCAATGTTAGAAGCAAGGATATCAACGATAGAACCAACAAAGTGAGTGGTTGTTTCGTCGTTATCATAGCCTTGGTAATAATTATCAACGTCTGCCTCAACCTTCAGCATCTTTTGAGCTGCACGAGTCAAGCTTTCAACGGTCAACTCGGTGCCATCCGTAAGATATCTCTCGGGAGCGATGAGTGTACCGATCTTTACTTCCTTGACGCCTTGCACGGCCTGGAGGGTTGCAAGCAGTTCCGTATTGATTTCGGTTGCAAAACGAAGACCGGAGTTCTCAGCCAGACGGATCTGAACTTCTTCCTCGGTATTGACGATACCTGCAAAATCCTCAGCCTTGTAAATCGCGTTCTTGGGAGCATTGCCCTCATAAATGGCAACGTTATCAACCAACAGATCGCCGCCAACATTAGTTTGGCTCTTAATAGCAGAAAGACCGGTAATGCAAAGCTGATTTGCATTCAACGTTACGTTGGTGGGGTTCTTGACCCAATACCAAACATTGGCAACCTTCATTGTGGGGGTTGTGCCGCTATCCGGTGTAACCACGGTTCCATCCGTTTTTTTCCAAGTCACGGTATCTCCCTCGACGTTCTTCAATACTACAACGTCTTTCTTGCTGACTTTTGCGGTGTACTGAACCCATTTTGCGTCGATTTCTTTTCCGTTTGCATCCTTATAAACCTTGTTGCCGTCTACGGTATATTCGTATACCGTAATGGTCTTAGCCGTAGCGTCAGGATTGGTAGCAGAATAACCCAAATTACCGTTTTCGGTACGGTCTTGCATGCTCTTTTGGAACATGATATTACCGGAATAAACCAAAACACCCTCTACGTAACCGGCAAGAGTGCCATCCTTAAGGTTAACAACTACACTCAAAGTAGCCCACTCGTTAACCTTTACCTTAGCAGTGGGGGTGAGTCCATTGTGCTGACCGCCAAAGATAGCATCCTCACCTGCGGTGGTGTAGGTCAAGCGGAACAAGTCGGGAGTCCAAGATACACTCTCATTATTTACAGCCTTGGGAGCATTGCCATCTTTAATGATGACATTTTCTGCACCCTGCTTGTAGAAGTAATCGCCACTTGTAGAAGCACTTCCGTAACGAACGTGGATTGCACCGCTGGACGTGTTTGGAACAAATACGTCGAAATCAAATACGACACTATCCATATTCTTGTAAGAGATTTGAGGAGTTGCAAGCTTAAAGTTTTTGTCTACGTTATAGCCAATACGATTTGCACCTTCCGCATCCTTGATACTCTGGTAGGTGAGCTTCAGTGCATTGCTACCCTGGGTAGTATCAATGGTAGCAGCCTTTTCGTAAACAGTTCCTGCCGTCGTCGCATTAGCATCTGCATATGCGTAATTGATGTAACCGTCCTTTACAACAGTAGAACCTGCCGCATACTTTTCAAAATCGTTACTATAGATGTCTCCGCGAGGCTCGGTTCCTTCGTAAATGCATAGATCATCAAGCATAATATAACCGGAATTAGCCGTACACGTACCCTTCAAAACCTTTGCCAAGCTCCAGCAGTTTGCGGTAATAGACCAATTGGTATCACCCAAACTCAAAGAAGCGCTGTTAGCCTTGAGGGCATTTACATAGATGTCATAAGCGCCGGTATCAAGGTTTATAACCACACTGATCGTATTCCAAGCACCACGGTTAAGGGGCGCTGCGGGAGAACTACCATTATCTACGCTCAAATAAGCAGTAGTATTTTTTCCATAAAGCTTGTAAAAGGCCTTATACGAACCACTTGCTGTATTAGCAGACGAATATTTATAAAACTGCAGCTCCAAATCCGCCTTAAAATCGGTGGAGATGTAATACTTTGCTTCAAACACAACCGTGTCATAGTTTGCGTAGGAAATCGCAGGGTTCTTTGCAAGAATCATTTTGTCGACTACGTCGCCGCCATAATAATACTCGAACTCATAAGCAGTAAACAGATAGTAAACAGTACTATCAATTGTAATACCTGTCGTTCTCTTATCAGCGTTAGGGCATGCTGCAACAGTGCCAACTGTGTATTCGGTACCATCAACAGTTACTTTTGTAGGCTTATTATCATCACCAAGAACAACGTCAGTAACGGTTTTCTTTGTTCCTCCGCTACTACTAGCACCACCTTTTGAATTTCTTGCCGAAGCAACAACATATTCGTCGGTTTTGCCTTGGACAGAAGTCATAAACTTGAGGACCTTGCTTGCCTCCTGAGCAACTGTAACCGTGGTAGGAACAGCCGTATTCGCACCATTGTTACCCATATCCGCTTTAGCAACAGTGTTACCAACGGTCAATCTCTCAAAATCGTCGTTCCAAACGTTTACGTCAAGGTGAGAGTCACCATTGTACATTGCAACGTTGTCCACATGAACAGCGCCATCGTACTTGATCAAATCCGCACCTTTTTGGTTGGTGGGCTTGAAAACAATCCAAGTATCAGCAGAAACAGAAATATTGCTCAATGCTCCGCCTTTGTTTAAGGTAGTAGTAAATACGAGCACCTCATCTGCATAAAGTGCCATGCTACCGGTGTCAAGATTGAGAACCATACTGAGAGTGAACCACTCACCCTTATTGACCGTTCTGTTGTAATAAACGGTATTCAAACCTTCTGCCGTGAAGGTAGCAACATCATCGGTACGACAATCTAGTTGGAAGAGACCGACCCAACCAAGACCCGTGCTTGCCGTTTCGGTAGTTACTCCATCTTTAGTTGCAGTAACTGTTGCACTTACACTTTTGCGGAACTGAGAAGTGATATGTCCAAATGCATCCTCTTCAATGTAGTAATCTGCCGCAAAAACGACAACATCATAATCGGAACAGGAAACCGCTTTGTTGTTGATTATGAAATTATCGTTGATATTTTGGCAGTTACAGTTGGTGGCTGTACCAAGGTTGGGAGTATAAACGTCATCGGAAGTATCCTCGGGCGTACCGTTGTCACTCGTCTTACCACAGGTGCAGTAAGAGGCATCTCCTTTAATGACGTTTCCATCCTTGTCGTATGCAAAGAAAGGAATTTCCCAATACTTGTTGGTGCCGTCTTGCTTTACCTGAGCCTGCAGCGAATCGCCATCACCCTTTCCCGGGTAATCACCTACGGCAACGTTTTCAAAATCTTCGCTCCAAATCACGTTGGAAACGACTTCTTCCGCAAACGTGGGAAGACTAATCAGGGGAAGGATCATCACGAGCGTCAGGATCAGCGCTGTGATTCTGCTTGAATTTTTGATTTTCATAGCCTTGTTCTCCTTTTCTATTCGTGCGTTTTTTGGTGCACGTCTTTCGTAAAAGGCTCTTTGCTTTGGCTCCCCGTTCTCTTTTTTGCCGCTCGTCGCACTGCCTTTCTCACAGTGCAAGGCTTGCAATCAAGAGAGCGTTTATCTTTTCTCGCGTGTGCGCGAGAAAAAAAGTTTAGGGGTACCCCTAACAAAAATATTCCTTTTCATCCTATATGGATTCATTTTATTGTACCATTTTCAAGCCTTTTTGTCAATAGCTATTCTGACGAATTTTTCCATCTTTTTTTGTGCAGTTTGACGAATCAGAAAGACGCTCCGTGTATGCGTGTTCTCCGTTAAGGATAACACGCATACACGGAGCGTCCTTTGACGTTTTGTTATACGGTCTCAAAAATTAAGGGGCGCGGACGCGGCAGCTCATCGCCGATTTCGGTCGCCTGCAGGAGCACCCGCTCGGCAGAATCCAGTCGCTCCTCGCTTGCCGCATACATCAGCGCAAGCGTCTCCCCCTTTTTGACGGCATCCCCCGTCTTTTTGCAAAGCACGTAGCCTGCGCCAAGGTCGATCTCGTCCTCCTTGGTGTTCCGCCCCGCGCCCAAAAGCAGGCTTGCAAGCCCGTATTGCTCGGTGTTCACACGCGTGATATAGCCACTTGCCGCCGCCTTGACCTCCCGAAGGCAGGGCGAGAGCGCAAAGCGCGTGGGATCCTGCACGTATGCAACGTCGCCCCCTTGCGCCTGCACCATTTTTTCAAACGTGCGCAACGCCTCCCCCGAGGACAGCGCACGCTCCGCCATTGCACGGCATTCGGCAAGGCTTCCGCGCTCCGCGAGATACAAGATCTGCGCCGAAAGCGCAAGCGAAAGCTCCAAAAGATCTGCAGGACCGCCACCGCGCAAGGTCTCGATTGCCTCCATGACCTCCAGCGCGTTGCCCACGGCATATCCCAACGGGCGATCCATATCCGTAATCAGCGCGCTGATGCGCTTGCCCGCACGCTTGCCGATCTCTACCATCAGCTTTGCCAAGGCACGGCTTTCCTCAACGCTCTTCATAAACGAGCCGCTACCCGTTTTGACGTCCAGAACGATGCAATCATCGTCGGCGGCAAGCTTTTTGCCCATGATGCTGGAGGCAATCAGCGGCATGCTATCCACCGTTGCGGTAACGTCGCGCAATGCATACAAAAGCTTATCGGCAGGTGCAAGCGACGCACTCTGCCCCACAATTGCAATGCCCGTTTTGTTGACCGTGTGTGAGAATTCCGCAACAGAGAGGTTGGTGCAAAAGCCGGGGATCGCCTCTAATTTATCCACCGTTCCACCCGTGTGCCCCAAGCCTCTGCCGCTCATTTTGGCAACTGTCAGCCCAAGGGATGCCACAATGGGAGCCACCACCAGGCTGGTTTTGTCTCCCACGCCCCCCGTGGAATGCTTATCGACGCGCAAGCCGCCAATCTCGGACAGATCCAACCTCTCGCCCGAATCGCGCACGGCAAGCGTCAGCTCGGTAGTCTCCTCATCGCTCATGCCGCGAAAATAGATCGCCATACACAGCGCCGCGGCTTGGTAATCGGGGATCTCCCCCTTGGTATATCCTTCCACAAACGCGCGGATCTCCTCAGCACTCAGAGCACCGCCGTCGCGTTTTTTCTTGATAACGTCGTACATTCTCATGCCTTCTCACCTCCGGTCAGATCATCTGCCCCAAAGGAAGCAGGCAAAAGCGAGGACAGCGTGTAGCTTTTGTGCTCTTCAGCAGTGCCGAGGATGACACGGAAATCCGGCGCGCAAAACTCTGCCATAACCTGCCGACAAACGCCACACGGTGCGCAAAATCCGCCCTTTTCACCATCCTTACCGCCAATAACGGCAATGGCAACAAAGTGACGTTCCCCCTCACTCACCGCCTTGAAAAAAGCGGTGCGTTCGGCACAGTTGGTGGGAGAATACGCAGCGTTTTCGATATTACAGCCCGTGTAGACCCGTCCGTCAGCGCCCAGGAGAGCCGCTCCGACGCAAAAATGCGAATACGGTGCGTAAGAACGCGCGCGTGCGTCCTCGGCAAGCTGCATCAATTCATGATCGGTCACCTCAGTTTTCCTCCTTACAAATCAACTTAAAAAAGCTCTCCCCTGCACAGCCTTCGCAAGAAAGTCCAAAGAACTCAAGCACCGTAGCCCCAATGTCGGCAAAGGAGGAGCGCGTGCCAAGATCTACGCCGCAGCGCACACAATTGCCAAAGACCAGCATTGGAGTATATTCGCGCGAATGATCGGTGGACGGTGTGGAAGGATCGCAACCGTGGTCGGCGGTAATGATGCAGATATCGTCCTCCCCGAGCGCCTTTTCAAACTCCCCGAGCCACGCATCAAACGCGGTCATTGCCGCAGCATATCCGGCTACGTCATTGCGGTGCCCGTAGGTCATATCAAAATCCACCAGATTGGTAAAGCACAGCCCCGAAAAATCTCGCGCGGCGAGCTCCATCGTTTTCTTCATACCTGCGGTGTTGTTTGGTGTCGGGGTGCTTTCATCAAATCCGCGACCTGCAAAAATATCGTAGATCTTCCCTACCGAAATAGTTGAAAAACCGTGTTTTTGCAACACGTCCGCAATTGTTTGCGACGGAGGAATGAGAGAATAGTCGTGTCTTCGCGGCGTGCGCACGTACGGATGTGTACCTGCAAACGGGCGCGCGATCACGCGACCGACCCCATGCTCTCCTTGCAACAGCTCACGCGCAATTTCGCAATAACGGTAGAGTTCTGTTACAGGCACGACGTCCTCGTGTGCCGCAATTTGAAACACGCTGTCGGCAGAGGTGTAGACGATCAGCGCCCCCGTTTTGCAATGCTCCTCGCCGTAGTCGCGGATCACGTCGGTGCCCGAATATGGCAAATTGCAGATCACGCGTCTGCCTGTTCTCGCTTCAAATTCCGCAATAACGTCGGCAGGAAATCCGTTTGGATAAGTAGGAAGCGGATGCGAGGAAACGATGCCTGCAATTTCCCAGTGACCAATGGTAGTGTCCTTGCCGATCGACTGCTCACGCATACGAGCAAAAGATGCTTCGGGATGCAAAGCGCCACCGCCAACGCCCTCGATATTCATCAAACCAAGTCGCTGCAAATTTGGGCAGTCAAAGGCAGGGTGCTTGCGAATGGCACCAAGTGTGTTGCTTCCCTCATCCTGCCACCGGTATGCATCGGGCATCTCTCCAATGCCCATGCTGTCCAATACGATCAAAAATACTCTTTTTTTCATCACGTTATGCTAAATTCAATGCGACCTTCATCATCGCGGTGAAGGAATTTTGACGTTCCTCGGCGGTGGTGTCCTCTTCCGGATAAACGAAAGAATTGCTGACCGTGCAGATGCAAAGTGCCTTCTTTCCTGCTCTTGCCGCGTTGCAATACAGTGCCGCAGACTCCATCTCCACACCAAGCACGCCCATTTTTGCCCAGGTCATGCCGGAGTTGTCATCCTCGTAGAAATGGTCGGAAGAAAAAATATTTCCTACCATATAGTGAACGCCAAGCTTATCGCATTCCTCTGCGGCACGACGAACCAGATCAAAGTCGGCAAGCGGCGCAAAGGTTCCCGGCAGGCGATACTGTGCGGCAAAATTGCTATCGGTGCACGCTCCCATAGCAATGATGATATCGCGCGCGTGCAGATCGGGATGGTACGCACCGCAGGTGCCCACGCGAATGATGTTTTCAACGTCGTAGAAATTGTAAAGCTCATAGGAATAAATTCCAATGGAGGGCTGTCCCATTCCCGATGCCATTACGGTAACGGGCTTGCCGTTATATTCTCCCGTATAGCCGTGCACGCCACGAATATCGTTGACAAGGATGGGATTTTTCAAAAAAGTTTTTGCAATAAACTCAGAGCGCAAGGGATCGCCCGGCATCAAAACAGTTTTGGCGATCTCTTCTTTCTTTGCGGCAATATGTGCGGTTGGTGTTGACATTTTCACATTCTCCTTTGCTGATTCAATAGCCTGTGCTATCCATATTTTTTATAATTTTGACTACGCGGCTGGTACCGAGACGGTCTGCGCCAAGGGCGATGAAATCCTCGGCATCCTGCAAGCTTGCAATCCCTCCTGCCGCCTTGACCTTGACGTTCTTCCCCACGTTGGCACGCATCAGGGCAACGTCCTCACGCGTAGCTCCCGCCGTAGAAAAGCCTGTAGAGGTCTTGATATAATCCGCTCCTGCGGCGGTGACGATGCGACACATACGGATCTTTTCTTCTTCAGTCAAAAGGCAAGTCTCGATGATGACCTTTAAAATCTTATCTCCACACACGCGCTTGATCGCACGGATCTCTTCCAAAATAGCGCTGTCGTTCCCCGACTTCAGATCTCCCACGTGAATGACCATGTCGATTTCGTCTGCGCCCTCTCGCAAAGCCTCCTCAGCTTCAAAGCATTTTACCGCCGTGGTGCTGTCACCGTTTGGAAAGCCGATCACAGTACAGATTGGCAAGCGATCCCCCACGTATTCCTTCGCCTTTGCAACGTAACACGGCGGAATACAAACTGACGCCGTGTGATATTTGATCCCATCATCGCAAAGCGCGCGGATCTCCTCCCACGTTGCACCTTGTAACAGCAACGTATGATCGCAACGTGACAAAATTTCGGATATTTCCATAACTTTCCTTCCCTTTCGGTCTTTACTTATCTTCCATTATTATTCTATCATTTTTTTCATCCAATTGCAATAGGTTGAACAAAAAAAAGGAGTGAGTCAGAGGACTCACTCCTGAAAATATTGAATTAATCAGCCAGGATCTCGTTGACTTCCTCAGCGGTAAAGCCGAAGAGCATACCCAAGAGGATCAAGGTTTCCTTGTTCTCCTCGGTGCGGTTTTCGGGAATGTTGTAGTAGTCGTGAATACCCTTCTTCAATTCCTCAGCCTCATCCTCGTCCTCACTCTGATGCATGGACTCGCTCAGCTTGAACGGATCTGCCTCAAAGTCGGTCTCACGCAGAGAGAATGCAATTGCATGAGAGGACATGAAGATCTCAACGGTCTCGAACGCGGTCTTACCGAGAATGCTGTTTTCTGCGTTACCAAAGAGACGATCGCTGTCCTGACCCTCGTTTGCGTTTTCGCTGGCAGCCATCGTTACGTTCATGATATCGTTGATTGCCTTAGCCTCGGCAGCGTACTGTGCCTCGTCCATATCGGAATCTCCCATGAACTTAAAGATGTTGGAAATAAGGGGAGCTGCAGTCTTTGCGTATTCTTCGGGAACGTCAAACTCATCGGTCATTCTTTCAACGGTTACGTAAACCTCGATCATGCCTGCAGTTTGAGGATTGATGTTGCGGATCATCTTTTCGATCTCTTCCTCGGTCAAAGTACCGTCGTTCATGTTGGTCATGATGGTAACGGTATCGGTAACGGTCTGGAAGGTCTGCTCGTAGTTGACATTGTCACCGGAGGAACCCTTTTCACCAAGCTGGGTTGCGGTGGAAATATCCAAACCTGCGGTGCCTCTTACCGTCTCGGATTGAAGCACTGCGGTGAAGAGCTGACCGGTCTGCTCCTTGCCAAAGGAAGCGGTGGAGCCGAGGTTATCAAGGATTGCGCCAACAGAGCCTGCAACCTTGCCGATGTCAAGAGACTCGGAGGAGGAGGTCTCCTCCAGGAGCGCGCCTGCGGTGTTGAAGATTGCTTCAATTGCTGCTGCCTCATTTGCAATGGTATCGGCATTGATGTTTTCCGCAGTAGCGGCGGTATCCACCAACAGCTTATCCAGCGTGACAAGCACAGTAGTTTCCTTCATGGTTTCAGAGGTCTGGAGGCTGGAGGTATTGGTGATGGAGGACTCCGGAACGGGCTTCTTCACCTCAACACTGATCATGATCTGCAACAGCTCTTGCTTGGACTCATCCACAAGCAAAGCGGTGTACTCTTCCTCAACGATCGCCTTTGCCTGCTCAGCAATGGTCGTCTCGGGAGTTTCCTCGATCTTGGAGAGCTTTACGGTAACTCTTGCAAGAACGGCAGGACCGCAGTTCTTGAGCTCTTCAATCGACTTGCCTTCATATACAGTACCTACCAAGAGCGCCTGCAGAAGCTCTTCTCTGGTAGCCAGAGTAGTGGTTGCGGAAAGGGGATGCGTGGAGGATTGAGTTTGATTTGCCTCGATCTGCTCCACCTCTTCTGCGTATTCGGCAACGCTCCATGCATACAGAGCAAAGAAGCCCTTTACGCTCTCGGCGGTGATCTCCTCGTCGCCTGCTTCTTCAAGCAAGCTATCGATCATGGTACCGGAGTAGAAATCCAGAACCTGCTTATCCACTACCATACCCGCATCGTTAAATGCGGTGTTCAGGGTGGTGGTCAGCGTTTGTACCTGCTCTGCACTGCTCATGCCCTTGACGGCGTTGAGCTCTGCCGCAATGGTATCCAGCATTTCGTTATATGCGGTGTCTGCATCTTCCTTGATACCCAAGGTCGTTGCAATTGCACGAACGCCGATATTGGTGATTTCACCAATGAGCACCTTCATGCTGTTGTTGCTTCCAAGGTCGGTGATCAATGCGTTGACCAAGCCCTCACGGGAGAGGATACCGATCAAAGCATCCTGGTCACCAAGGCTGGAGAACACCTCTGCATTGATCAGCGTGGACATCAGCTTTGCAACGGTGGTAACGTCAGCGCAAAGTGCATCGGTATTTTTTGCATCGTTGTGCAGAATATTCAAAAGCTGGTTTACAAAATCATTGAACATGCCGGTTTCATCGGCAGTCAGAAAATCGGGAGTAATACCGATGAACGCCTCACCCTTCAGCCATGCATCGGTAGCATTGTAGATCAGTTCTCCTGCAATTGCGGGAAGCATTTCGGAGTCCTCAAAGGAAGCCGCGATGGAGATCAAGAGATCAGCCTCTGCACTTCCGTATGCGCTGAATTCCTTTTTGGTCAGCTTGAACACGTCACACCCCAAGGATGCAACAGCGCCCACCTCTTCCTTCAGGAGTGCGGTTTCACCGTTGACGTCAAAGGAGGTCAAGGAATCGGTGATCGCGCTACCACCCATAACGCGGAACAGCGAGACCAGCACGTTGTCGTTGATGGGAGTGATGTATTCATCGGAAATGGTTTGCACCACATCGTTGGTGTTTTCGTCCAAAATCTCAGCCTCAACGATCTTATCGGTAAGGATGGGGGCGATCTCGGCATATGCGGAGATCGGGACCAAGGTTACCACAACGATGATAAGCGCCTGGATAACAGCCCATACGAGCGCACGGGGAGCCGCATAGGGGGTATCTGCATCCTTTTCCTTCATGGCTGCACCGCGGATCAGAACGATCAGCAAGTAAACAATCCATGCAAGGAAGGAAGCGACCAGGAAAAACACAAAGAAAAGCAAGGGAGCAACCAAAGCGGAAGCACAACCCAACACAACGTCGCGCAGAGTGGGAGACTGTGCCAACAGCTCGGCGAACTCAGGGGTGAGTGATTCGTTGATCCAAGGCAAAAGCTGTGTCTCGACGAACTCATCGCCAAAAAATACGTTTTGAACCACTAAGGTTCCAACAATGGCAACGACCAAGCTAACGATCGTTCCAATTGCGCGGAGTCTGGTTTTGCGGAATTTTCGTGCCAGCAAGGACCAACCGATACCGATGGCGACGATACCAAGCAATACTAGAGCTATAACAATACCAACCATAACTTTACTCCTTGTTCTAAGAAATATCTTGGGTGACGAGGAATTTTCTAGAATATTCCTTAATATATCATAGCACAACTTTGGAAATTTGTCAATAGAATTTCGAAAAAAAGGGGCTTTTCCATATGCGAAAACAAAAAATCTCCACAAAAAGCCCCTAATATTTTAGTTTATTAAATTAAAAGCAACAGCGTATTGCGATTATCGCGATCGATCGCTCTGTGGAACCCCCGATTTGAACAAGCTTTACTCCAGAATATTGGAGGTAATAAAGTCTACTCCCCATTCCACAAGGCGTTCCGCATCGGCAGGTTCATCCACCGTCCAGCAATTGACCTCCATACCCGCGTCGTGGAATTTTTGCAACAGCTCCGGCGTCAGGCATTTATGATAGATATCCACGTCCATGCGGTATTCCTTCATTAGTGCGAAGCGTTCCTCACTCAGCTCACCAAACAAAAACTGCATTTTTTGCTCCGGCAACAGCTTGCGCACAAGCACCAGATCTTCGAACAAAAAGGAGATAAACGTCACGTGATCGAGGTAGTCCTCGCGACGGATGCGCGCGATCATATCGGCGGTCTGAGCCTCGGTCATTTCGGTCTTAAGCTCCAGTACACAGTGCTTTTCGTACTTTTTGCAAACGTGGATATATTCCTCAAGAGTCGGCAGGCGCAAATACGGGTGCCCTTCTGTACCATCCTTTTCGCGAAGCGTCAATGCACGCAACTGTGCAAGCGTGCACTCCTCCGGGATCAGCGCAATGCCTGAAAGCCGCTCGGTAGTCTGATCGTGCAAAATGATAAAGTGCCCGTCCGCAGTGGTACGAACGTCGGTCTCCACGCCCCAATAAGAGCGATTCCCTGCCGCCACAAATGCGAGCTGTGTGTTCTCCACCTCCAAGCCGCTGACGCCGCGATGTGCCACCATGCGTGCGTTTTTCGAATTGATCTTTACGGTATTCATGTGCTCCCCCTCCTGACATGGTTCGATGAATCGATTATAGCACGTCCGGAAAACCATGTCAAGCATTTGAGTGAGAATTGACACTTTTTCGCGCTTGTTTTGCGCGATCATCAATATTGCTCAGCCACAACGTAACGTCGCACGCGCGTCAAAAACCACGCAACGGCAAGACATGCAAGACACGCATAGCTCCAAAGGATCTCAGTACAAAGTAAAACGCCAACAATACCAACAGCTCCGCACAGGCTCAATAGCAGGTCGGTGCAGGTAGGATGCGCAATTCCTGCGGCATAAAGCCGATGGTGCAAATGCGCTCTGTCTGCACGAAAGGGACTGTACCCTCGCAGCACGCGCCGCACGACTGCACAAACAAGATCCGCAATCGGATACGCAAAGATCAAAATCGGCGTCAGCGAGCCAAACGCGACTCCTTGAAACAGCGGCAGGGAGAGCATCCCAAGCAAAAATCCGATTGGCTCCGAGCCACAATCTCCTGCAAAAATGCGTGCAGGGTAACGGTTATAAAAGCGAAATGCAAAGCAGGCGAGGGCAAGAAGCAAAGAGAACTCCCCAAGGATTCCCTCCCCCATCAAAAAGAAACACGCGCACAGCATCAGACTCTCAATTGCACCGCAGCCACACAAAAGCCCATCCATTCCGTCAATAAAGTTGTGCGCGTTGATCAAAAGCACAACCCACAGCACGGCGGCAAATATCCACCACCCCTGTGCAACGCCGCCAATCATTACAGCACTTGCCGCGGCAACGATCTGAACAAACAGCTTGACGGGAGCACTTAAACCGAAAATATCATCCGTCAAACCAACCAACAGCAAAATACCTCCCCCGAGAAGAATCGCAGACAAAAATGGACTCCATACATCCATCAGGATTACGCCGAGAAAGAACGGGATCAAAATGGCAAGTCCCCCGTTACGCGGAATGCTTTCACGGTGCATTCTTCGCCAATCCTGCGGCACGTCCACAGCGCCGATCCTCCAGGAAAGTGCGATAACCGCAGGCGTGATCACGTATCCGAGAGACAAAACAAACATGGCAATCCAAATAAACATAACAAATCCTCGCTTTAAAGTTTGTAAAATGTAAAAAAGAGGAAATCCCCGTTCAGGATTTTCCCCTTTTTTAACGTTTGTTATGCAAGTATATGCAAAATAAATCAACGGATCTGCACAAAGCCAAGCTTTTTTTGGAATTTGGAGAGTGTGCGACGAGCATAATAGGATGCTTCCTCAGCGCCCTTCTTCATTTGCGCCTCAAGTGCTGCCTTATCTGCCATCAGCTCTGCAAATCTCTTTTGCACGGGTGCCAATGCATCAGCCGTCACCTCGCCCACAGCCAGCTTAAAGTCGCCGTAGCCCTTGCCCGCAAACTCACGCTCGATCTCGTCGTACTCCTTGCCCGTAAAGCAAGAGTAGACCGTCATCAGGTTGCTCACACCGGGCTTATCCTCGGAGAAGCGAACCTCGGAGCCGGAATCGGTCACAGCTCTCTTGAACTTGCGAATAATGGTATCCTTATCATCCAGAATGTAGACCACCGCGTTTTCGTTTTCGTCGGATTTGCTCATCTTTTTGGTGGGATCCGCCAAGGACATGATCTTTTTGCCACTCTTTGCCATGATCGGCTCCGGGACGGTAAAGAGATCAGGATAGATCTGGTTGACGCGGTTGGCAATGTCGCGGCAAAGCTCCACGTGCTGCTTTTGGTCAATACCAACGGGCACAACGTCGGTTTGATACAGCAAAATATCTGCCGCCATCAAAACGGGATAAGTAAACAGACCTGCATTGATGTTGTCTGCGTGCTTTGCGCTCTTATCCTTAAACTGCGTCATACGGGAAAGCTCGCCAAACATGGTAAAGCAGTTAAGGATCCATGCAAGCTCTGCATGCTCGTGCACCATGGACTGCACGTAAAGCGTGTTCTTTTCGGGATCCAGGCCGCACGCCATATACAGAGCCAGCGTTTCGTAGGTTCTGCGGCGAAGCTCTGCGGGATTTTGACGAACGGTGATGGCGTGCTCGTCTACTACGCAGTAAAAGGTCTTGTATTTTTCGGAGTATTCCGCAAAATTACGGATCGCTCCAAGATAATTTCCAATGGTCAGGTTGCCGCTGGGCTGTACGCCGGAGTAGCAGACCTTTTGTTCTCCTAACATGTTTTTTCTTCCTTTCGAAATTTGCTCCTTCTATTTTACCATACTCCGCGGCGTTTTACAAGAGCAATTTGCAAAAAAAGCAAGAAAACCGCAATTTTTTCTGCAGATAAAACTCAACAAATGCTTGCACAACGCTTAATGTACGCATCCTGCTCCGGTTTTGAAAGATCGTTCCAAAGCACGTTCCAACCGCAAACGCGTACCTGCAAGGTGCTGTAGCGTTCGGGATGCATTTGCGCGTCCTGCAAGGTCTGCACGTCAAACACGTTGAATTGAAGTGACATACCGTAGCCGCGGTCGTAAACGTCAAGCAATGACTTCATGGCGGCAAGTCCTCTCTCCCCTTGCGTAGAGCTTGGATGCAGCATCAGATCCAGGCAAAAGCTTTCCGGGAAGGAGGTGGGCGAGAGCTTCAGCGCCGAAAGGATCAACGCAGTAACCCCCTTGGTGTCCGCTCCCGGTGTGGGAGAGCCGTTTTTGGAGATCTCCTCTCCTGCGTGACGTCCGTCCGGGGTAGCTTCGGTCTTTTCGCCCTGCCATACAAACTGCATGGCAGAGTGCAAAATTGCCTTGTAAATACCGCCGCGTGCGTTGGGAACACCGTTGACGCGATTGCAGAAAAAGCTTGCGATCGCCTGCGCGTAGGAATCGGCAAGCGGATCGTTCCTGCCGTACTTATGGGGGCAATCCAGCGCTTGTCGGCGCAAAAGCTCCTGCCCCTCCCAATCGGCGTCCAAAATGTTGCAAAGTTCGCTAAGTGATACCGTTTGACGTTCAAACACCAGCATCTGCAATGCCATCAGGGCGTCCACCGCAGTGCCAAGACCGCAAAGCAGAACTGCACTGTTGTTGAATTTGACACCGCCCGCATAGCCGTCGTGTGCATTTTTTAAAGAGGTTTCGATCGTTGCGGAATACATCGACGAAGGGCTGATCTCCTCCATGTAAGCCTCGTACGCATTGGCACAGCGCAACGTCATGGAGATCAGATTTTCAAGCTGCTTCAAATACGCCGTATAAAAAGCGGCAAAATCCGCAAAATCGGAGCATTCTCCCGTGCGAGGTCCGATCTGTGCACCCGTGTGCGGATCGACACCGTTGTGCAAGGTCAGCACAACAGCCTTGAGCGGATTGACGTACCCCGTTGCCGTACACACCTCATTGGCACGTACACCCGTTTCGTAGCAACCGCGGATGTCCATCTCCAACGCCTCCTCCCAAGTGGCGCCGTAGGACATCACCGCACGCATCATACCCTTTTCACAGCAAAATACAAAATTACTCTGCCCGTTTCGGATCAGATCCAGAACCTCATTCAAGAACGGGAGCGGCGTATTCTCGTTATACTTGATCTGCACCTTGGGATTATAGATGCCGGTTTCGCGATAAACGGCAAGAATATCGTAGGAAAGCTCGTTGATCCTGCAGGAGCCGTCCGCGCGGCTGCCTCCAAGATAAAAGGGCTGTCCCCAATAGTTCCCGATCGCAGACCACTGCATCAAAAAATAGCAAAGCAGCTCTCGGATCTCCTCGCGCGTGTATCTGCCGCTTGCAAGATCGGCTTGATAGAACGGATAAAGCGTGTGATCCAAGCCGTTTCCAAGGGAGCGTACCTGATATTGATCGACTGATTCGGAGATCATGAAATAGAGATAAATGAACTGCATCGCCTCGTAAATATCGGTGGGTGCACCGTCGCGCAAATGCAAAAGACAGTTGGCATATCGTGCGGCACGTGCATGCGTTTGCGCGCACGCATAACGGTACAGACGATCCACAAAATCAATGATCGCACTGTACTCCTCCTCAATTCCGTCAAAAAATGCCGCCTGGCGCGCATTCAAAGCACCCCGACGCTCGTGCTCCGCACGCGCTTCTCTGGCGCGCGCACGAATGCCGGCAAAGCCCAAACGCATCAAGGAATCCCAATCGGGCACGACATGATCAAAATCCGGCCAGATGGCAACCGCCCCCGAGTCGTTCATCAGCTTCATGCATTCATCCACCTCGGGGATCTTATTCTCAAACACCTCGCGGTGCCAAGGATCAAAGGTAACAACGTTGATCTCGCGATCCCACGTGTCTATTCCCACAAACCAATCCTGCGCCGGAACGTCGATTCGAGTATGCTCCAGCACAAACCGAATGGCACGCGCCTTTGCTACGGGATGCGGGAGCGGTGCAAGCTCCTCCTGCATTTGCAAAAGCGCTTCGCGGATCTCAACGTCGCGCATTCCCGTTGTGGGATCGTACTCGTATCCGTGGCACGCGCGGCGTTTAAAGGGATCAAAAGGTGCATCCGTTCGGTGATATTTATTTTCCAAAAAGGGACGATCCTTCAAAAATGATTCGGTCATAATCTGCCTCCAATCAAAGATTATTTTCATTATATCATGTCCTTGCAAAAAGGTCAATGTTTTTTTCAAAACGACTTGACTTTTTCGATCCTCTGATTTATAATAACATCAGATCCATGAAAGGGGCATTCAAATGAAGCTGTTGGAGTTGGAAACACCGCACTTTACACGCATCGTTTTGGCAATTTTGGTCCATGAGGGAGCTACGATACACAAAAATCGTCCTTCCCATGGCTTTGCGCTGCGCGTAAATGGGAGCTGCAATTATGTTTTTGAGAACGGAAAAACCTATACACCAAGTGCAAACGAATTGATCTATCTCCCCAAGGGCTCCTCCTATTGCGTGGAAACGCTGGAGCCCGGGGAAACCTATGCCATCAACTTTGAGTTGGATTCGCTTGACATTTTCGAACCTTTTATCATACGCCCCCGTAACCCATCCGCCATGTTAGAGAGTTTTCGAAGCGCAGAAGCCGCCTGGCGAAAGCGCCGTACGGGCTATTATCTTGAATGCACCTCTGCACTCGCATCAATTTTTATGCAGCTGCAAAAGGACGCGGCACGCGATTACGTATCGGGCAAAAGCACCAATACCGTGCGCACTGCTCTACGGTATATTTCGGAGCAATATACAGATCCCGAGCTCCGCATTCCGCAAATCGCAAGCCATTGCGGGCTGAGTGAAGTCTATTTGCGCCGTCTGTTTGATCGAGTGCTTGGAACGTCGCCCTCCTCCTACATTCTGGATCTGCGCTTGCAACGCGCAAAATCACTTATTGAGGCAAAGCTTTATTCCATGCAGCAGGTAGCCGCACTTTCGGGATTTTCCGACTACACCTATTTCAGCCGCGCCTTTAAAAAGAAATTCGGCACATCGCCGCAGGATTATCGGGAGTAAAAACAGTAACACACCCTACAACAGAAAAAAGTACCGAGTCGTTTGCTTTTTCAGCTTGGCTCGGTACTTCTTGTATATTTTCATCGCAACGTAACAGAAGATCAATTCATCGGTCTTGCGAAATTGGGTAGCGCGTTCCCGTTCTCATCTCGGTTAATGGGAATTGCTTTCAGGTGAAAGCGGATGCTGCCGCAAGGGCAGGATAGATCCATTTCATATTTTTCCGTCATCCCACGGTAGGTAAAATCGCCACCGCAACGGATCACCTCACACCACGTAAACAGTTCCGTCATCACTCTTGGGCACATTCCATCGGGACAGGCATAGGAAAAAGAGAACACGTCGCCCGTTTCCAAGCCGACTCTGCAATTGCTTGCCTTCCCCTCAATGACCGTCAATTCAAATTTCCAATCCTCAACAACCCATGCTCTCATATCCGATGCTCCTTTTCTATCCTCTCATTGCGCGCGTATCTCATCACGCCTCGTCGCTCGGTACAACAATTGCCAAAATGATATACGCCAAAACGCCCGCACCGCCAAGTGCGGTCAAAAGAACAAGACCGAGTCTGACCAACGTCGGATCAATACCAAAATACTCGGCAATTCCACCACATACGCCCGAAATCATTTTATTGCGCGAGGATCTGTAAAGGTTCTTTTTGAAATTTTCTCTCGGAGCTTTTCCCCCACCAACAGAGGTTCCGCATTGCGGACAAAAAACGGCATCCTGCGGCAGCTCCGCTCCACATTTTTTACAGTACATGGCTGTTTTCCTTTCGTTTGATTCATATCTGCATTCAGTATATCATAATTTATCAAAAAAAGCAATAGAAACAACTAAATTTCATTCCAAGCGCATAAAAAACAAAAGCAGATACCTCGTTACGGCATCTGCTTTTATTTGGTATAAATGTGATAAAAGGTGTCTAAACAAGGGTAAAAACGAACAAAAGGTGTCCAATTCAACTTATAACAAACAGGGATCAAAATTATTCGCCCACAATATTATTGTCTATCAGCATTGCAACAAATTCATCACTTATGATCCAAGTTTCACCCATATGTATAAAATACCAATTATCATTATATTGATATGGACCAGATAGCTCTATTTGTATGCGAGGATCATCTTTCAAAAACATTTTCAGGTATATATACGTTTTGTGATCTATCGCTGTAGTTTCAACATCACTTTGTGTCATAGCCGATACAAGAGGAATCTCAATATTAGAGTTATCTACAGCATATACTTGGGTATAAAGATCGTAATCCGATCTTACGTATACACCTTTAGTGTATAACGTAGATTCTCCATTTTCGCAAAAAATGAATAACGGATTATCCTCATCAAAAGCGTAGTAGTGCATATCGGAAAAGAAGGGAAACTGAGATTGCCAACCAAGCTCAATAACTTTATCGTTTTCGCCTGTTCTCACCCCAAAACGATCATCAGCACGATAATAAGCATTATCGTTATACAACAAATTATGATCTTCGTCATAATCGAGTTGGCTCATATCCCCGGCAAATCTTTCCGCTAACGAGCAAGAGGAAAAAGACAGCAAAATTGCGCAAGTAAAAATGATACATAACAGTTTTTTCATTTTGCGTTCTCCTTTGCAGTTCTGCAAGAAGCGATGAGCATAACTCGCAACGAGGTACATTTAGAGGATAGCGCTTTGAAAGTTTGCTCATCTATATACTTTGTCCTATATAACAGTTCAAGCCAATACCCAGTTTCGCTTGCTTCTTTGAGTGCTATTTCGAATTTGGATATAAAGTCCTTCGTTCCTTGTGCATATTGCGCTTCGTGAATATTCGCACCGATTGAGGTGCCGCTTCTGCCGATTTGGTTGGATATAATCGTTTCGTGATTCGATTTTAGATATTTAACGAGGTTTATAATATCAACGGAGAAATCCATTGAAAGTTCGACGAGTTTGTTTTCTTTCATAGTCGCACCTCCTTTTCCAATATTATATCATAAATTCATATGTTTGTCAAATGATGCATCGCCTGCGGCGATATGATGTTTTTCGCTTCGCTCAAAATGATGTTGCTCCCGTTGGTCGCAATGATGCGATGTTTGCTCCAAAATGTGGCGAAGCCACGCATCATTAGGCGAAGCCGTCATCATTGGCGTAGCCAACATCATTTGCCGAAGGCAAACATCATTCAAAAAACGCACCTTTGTCGGTAGACAAAAGTGCGTTTTTTGTTGGCGCGGCATGAGGGACTCGAACCCCCGACCTTTTGGTTCGTAGCCAAACACTCTATCCAGCTGAGCTAATGCCGCAGGTCGTTTTTTCGTACCTGCATATTATACCTCATTTAAAAGGATTTGTCAAGCCCTTTTTGAAAAAAAGTTTTTATTTTTTCATTTTATTTTTCTTTCCGCTTGCATCAGGCATCGTCTCCACACCTTTGTTTGGGCAAAAAAGACCGAACCATATCGGCTCGGTCTTTTCAAGGGATATTAATCCTTCTTGTAACCGATGTTCTTCGGCTTAGAGGGATCAAAGAACAGATTGCAGATCGATGCAACCAGTCCGTAGATACCAAAGGTAATAATCGTGAGGAAAATGTACGCCAGAGTTCTCGATGTATAACCTTGAGGCTTCAAAGAGGTGTGGTTGATGACAATGCTTCCGATCCAACCCAAGAAAAAGGTCAGCAGAAAACGAACAAGTTTGTTGTTATCCATTACAGTTCTCCTTTCTTCAAATTGTACTCTTTTTGTGGAGTACATCACCATTATACTCTATTTATCGACAATTGTCAATAGCAAGAGCATAATTTATAATTAAAACATCAAGGAGGATTTGGAAATGATTTCATATACCCCGTTTTATAATACGCTCAAGGTCCGCGGCATCAGCACCTACAAATTGATTCAGCAATACGGCATCAGTCGCAGCCTTTTGGACCGTCTCAAGCACAACAAACCCATCAGCACCGTAACGCTGAACGATTTGTGCATCATGCTTTCCTGTCGTGTGGATGAAATATTGATCTACATCCCGGACTCTTCCGAGAGCTTTCAATATCAAGAAGATGCACTCGCGTTTAAAGAAAACAAAAAACGCGCCCTTGATACTTGACATCAAAAACATCTTATGCTATAATGAAGATGACTTGGACCGACGGTCCGCAATTTTGTTGTAATCAAAGGAGCGCCCCATGAAAATCTTATTTGCCGCAGATATGTCCTTTAACTACATTCCCAACTGCCCCGATATCGCACAAGCACGAGAGGCGATGAAGGAGCCTGCCGCACTGTTTGCCGCTGCTGATTTTTCAGTGCTGAATCTGGAAAATATTTTTGGCGTGCGCGAGGAAAACGAGCCCATTATCAAGGACGGTCCGAATCTGATCTCCGATCCGCGTTTTGCAGAATACGTCCGCGCCCTGCACCCCACTGTGATCGGCATGGCAAACAACCACACCAAGGATTACGGCGAGCGCCCAATGTTTGAAACCAAGGAACTTTTTGAGCGCGAGGGATACGTTTGCATTGGTGCCGGCAAGAATCTCGATGAGGCTTACCGCCCCGCTATTTTGGAAAAAGGCGATATCAAGGTCGCTATCATCGCTGCTTGCGAAAATGAGTTTGGAACCGCAAGCGAGTCCACCTCCGGAACGGCAGGCTATTCGCTCTCTCGCATCACCCATGCCATCAGCGATGCCAAGCAAATCGGCGCGCGCCCCATTATCTATTTTCACGGTGGGCACGAGGGCAATCCCTTCCCCTCTCCCGCGCGCCAGGAACTCTACCGCCACTTCGTAGAGCTTGGTGCCGTGGCAGTGATCTGCATGCACACCCACTGCCCACAAGGATATGAGATCTACCAAGGTGCCCCAATCGTTTACAGCATGGGGAACTTCTTCTTCCCCCACTTCCCCGGCAAAAAAGATGGTACCTCATGGAATTACGGCTATATGTCTGAATTGAACGTCACCAAGGATGCGGTCACACTCTCCGTTCATCCTTACCGCTTTGATTCCAAGATCACCGTGCTCAATGGCGAAGAAAAGGCACACTTTGATGCTTATCTGAACTACATTACCGCGCCCATTGCCTCTACCGATGCCCTGCGCGCGCTATTTGACAGCTGGTGCCTCATTCCCGAGCGTTACGGATATTATGGCAATTTTGCTGATCTTTCCATTCATCTGCTTGCCGACGGGCACGCCGACCATTATAAAAAGCTGAAGAACACGTTGGGCTGTGAAGCACACGCCGAGCTGGTGAAAAATCTGCTTTACATGCTGTACGAGGGTCGCGTCGAGGCGGCTCGCCCGGGCATAGAGCGCATTGAGATGCTGCAGCGTATGCAGATTCCCAATTGCTAAAAGTCAAAATCACCCGACATTTGCAAAAGCAAAGGTCGGGTGATTTTATCCACTATAAGCTCAATCAGATTTAATTTTTTCAAGAGCAAACAATCAACGTATTGATAAAATTGCTCGCCCATCTTACCGCCGATCCTGCTTTAGAGGAACAACATCGCAAGTCTCTATCATAAAGGAAAGAAGTTGCTCCTTCATGTTCAAAACGATTTCCCTCATGCTCGGCTCGTCAATTATATTGTTGAGCTCCTTAGGATCCTGCTGAAGATCATAAAGTTCATCTGTTTCGTAATGTCGATATACATACTTGTACCGCTTGTTGCGGAGCATCACCGCCTTGGTATGATAAGGCGCTTCCATAATCTGTAATCTCACTCGCGGATTATAGAGATTTTGGGGATCTCGTGTGCTTTTCAAAGAAAGCTCCATCGCCTCTCGTTCTCCGTATCGGCGCCCTCCCTCACAGCACACGTATTCCCTATGCGGAATCTCTTCCTTTAGCAATGGTATCAAACTTTTGCCAAAATGGGTATGCGTTTTTGGCAAGTCGCATAGTGCCTCCACCGTAGCATAAAAATCCACCAATTCCACAAGAGCGTCCGAAATACGGCTTTTCACGGCAATGTTTTTTGGAGGCTTTATAATCAGCGGCACATTTGTCAAACAATCCTCAAATGTATTTTGCGTCTTTTCAACAAGCCCGTAATCTCCGGTAAAATCTCCGTGATCGCTGAAGATAAAGATTGCAGTATCATCATACAGAGATTGTTGCTTCAAGGCGTTGATCAATTGCCCCAGCTGAGCATCAACCCGACTGCACATTCCCAAATAAACCGCTCTCAACTCAGCCCATTGTGCCTCAGTCATCCCCATCAAACCTTGATTATCGTAGATCCCCTTCAAAATACTAGGCTTTTTTCTCCAATCCGGCACCGGGATCCGCGGCTTCAATTGTCTTCTGTCTATCAAGCTAAAATACGGCTCCTCCACTCCATAAGGCGGATGTGGGTATTCCAATGACAGATATATACAAAACGGTTGATCACTCGGTCTGTTTTGTATAAAATTCAGAGCCTCATTCACGTATAAGTGATCCGCATGAACGAACTCATAATCCCCTTTTTCTCGTTTACCCTCATACAAAGAATAATACAATGGGCTGTTCTTTTCCGCGCGCCAGCTCATATCAGAATGAGACGAGGGCTTTACCTCTGCTTTTTTATCCTTTATAGAAATTCTGACGTCACAAAATTTTCTCATATCGCAATCTGATGGAATCAGATCATTCTTTCCGGCCCAGAACACGAAATACCCTTCGTCCTTCAATTCCTTCAGCAAAACGGGCTCATCTTCTTTCATCATATTGACCATTGTTCTATGTCCCGCGGTATGTGGATACCATCCACTCATAAAACTGCACCTGCTGGGAGTACAAACCGGATTTTGGCAAAACGCATTGCGAAAGGATACAGCATCTGTTTGGCAAAGCTCATCCATTGTTGGAGTAACAGACGCCGGATTTCCCATATGCGCCAGCGAATCCCTTCGCATTTGATCCACATTAAAAATAACGATATTCGGCTTACTCATACATATTACCCCTTATCACAGATAATCAAAATCTTGTGACCAAGACACAGTTCAAACACCGGCGAGCTAAGACACAGCATCGAAGGTGCCAACCACCTCCACCCTTTGATTCCATTGTAGCACACATAAAATAATTTGTCAAGTTAAATTCATAATACATAAAAATTATTTTTTCAACATCCGCAAAATCCCGTATCTAAAAAAGCAACCCTAAGCATATAAAAAATATTTGGATGGATATAACCACCACATAAGAACCAATATCGCATTCCGGCAAAATCGATCCGTCCTGCGCCCAGTTTTCAAACTGATTTTCCCACCATAGAAATCCAAAAAAACTTTTTTCACTTTTTCAACGATTTTTTCCAAAAAAGGCTTGACAAAACAAAAACTATGTGCTATAATATCAAGGTCAGCGCGAAAAGCTGATGATCTGGGTGTGGCGCAGCTGGTAGCGCGCTACCTTGGGGTGGTAGAGGCCGCAAGTTCAAGTCTTGTCACTCAGACCAAAAATCCGTAAGAGTTGTACAAATTCTTACGGATTTTTTCTTTTGTTTTTTTGTTAACATTCAACACATTTCAGGCCTTTTTCCTTTTTACAATCTTTTTAGTACATACAAAGTACATACAACCAAGGGTATGTACACGATTTACGAAAGGTATGTACTAAATCAATGTACAAATTCCGAAAAAGCCTTACAAATCAAGGGTTTTCGGCTTTCTACCTCTACCTTTTGCGAAGGTAGAGGTTTTAACTTGCGACCTCTACTCAAATTTCCATGATAAAATTTGTTTGGTCCCAATAGCAACAACATTTGCATTGTGGAGTTTTTATTTTTTCTTCAAAGTCGGGAAAGAATTGCTTAAACGTCTTGTTTTCCAT
>JAFTKJ010000004.1 GCA_017453305.1 Clostridia bacterium | reverse complement strand
TTTACTTCTTGGATGCTCATGTATCTCCTTTCTGATTTTTGTTTTTTCTTTTTCTGTACTTCTTAATGAGTAGGGCTAAGGCAATGAATAACATGCTTCATTTTTGATCTCCTTTCTTGAAAATAAAAAAGAGGACTGCAGAAATATTTTCTACAATCCTCGTTTTAGACACAAATAGTTTACAAATATTTTTTGAAAATAACGAAAAAAGGGGGGATTGTGCGACTGAAAAATCGTAAAATCTCCCCTGAAAAGTCGATTATTTAAGTTCAAATCCCATCCACACGGCGTTCCTTGCGTTTGGCATCTATTAAAACACTATCTGAAAATTGCGCCGACGGCGCAAAGTGATGTGATGTTTGCCCGCTACGCCGTCAGACGTAACATCACTCACGCAGTGAACATCACTGCCGAAGGCAACATCTCTTGCCCGCAAGGGCAAACATCATTCCAAAAACGAAAAAGCAGTCCAATGGACTGCTTTCGTTTTTGTGTTATCTTGACAAAATAGATGCCAATGATATTACAGATGCCCACCCTCTATTTCAGCAGCATTTTTTCCATGTATGATAACGGTTTTGTCCTCTGGTACGTAAGCATCGGGGAAATGGATCATTACGTTTTCTTTTTCAAGCTTTGCCTGGAGAGAACGGATATTTACCCTTGCAACAGGCACCTTTGTTTTTAGTGCTAAAGCAGCAGCTTCTCCGGCAGCCTGTCCTGTCAGTATTGCAGGGGGAATGACTCTGATAAGATCCCAACCGTATCCCGTTCCATCTGCGCTTCTTCCGGCAGTTATAATATTAGGAAAATCGGTGCGCGTGAGACATCTTAACGGGATCTCAAACAGGTGATCTCTATGCTCAAAATCATTGATGGCACAGATAGAATCATCAAAATGAAGATATGCATCGGAAACCTTCAGAGAATAGTCGCCTTTGATATGAGCAGTGGTTCGGAATTGGGGCATCCCGGGAGTGGTTACGATCTCGCGTGAACGCCTGTCCGTGCCTTTCAGCTTATCGAGAATCAAAAGATGGTTGCGGACGATATAATCTGTTACCTCCTCGGCGGAGAGCCCGGACCATTTGGGCATATCATCGGGCTGATTATCTCCGAACAGGTTGATTCCTCCTCCCGGCATTGCCTTGTATGCAAAGAATATATCATTCTTTTCATATGCCTCGCGGCAGGAATCAAGAGTGATCATTTTCGTAGAGAACGTAAAAAAGTTTTCTCCGCTGACCGTGGGTATTCCTCCACGACGTAAGATGTCACAGTCACCGGTGGTATCAATCAGCATACGGCAACCGTAATACTCCGTTCCACCTTTGCTTTCGGTTATCACACCGTTGCAAATGTTGCCTTCCATCACAGGATCACACGCCAAACAGTCGTACAATATATCAACACCATGACTTACAATTTCTTCTGTTAGCTGATAAGCGAATATTGCCGGAGAATAGCGTTGAATGTATCTCTTTTCGGTATACTCCGTGGGTTCTCCGTTCTTCCATTCCTCTGGAATCGTATCAAATCCAAGTTCCGCGCTCTTGCGCAACCATTTTTCGGCAAGTCCGAAAATGATCTGCTTCCCCCTGCCGTTGCACATAGGAACGAACAAATTGATCAAGCCGAGAGTCCCCAGCCCTCCTAAAATATTACTTTTTTCAAGCAATAGCGTGGAGCATCCGTTTTTTGCCGCGCTTACCGCTGCCGCTACACCTGCAACGCCGCCACCGCAAACTATCACATCATATGTTTTCTTTAATATGATCTTTTTCGAATACGTTATTTCATTGACACAATCATCTTTCATGGCAGTTTCTTCCTCTTTATACATACGATATCCATTTGATTATAATACTTTTTTGTGAATATGTCAATACATAAGTACGGGAAAACTATGATTTCACTATCAAAGGACTGTCAGACATGACATTCCCACCTTTCAATTTGCTATATCAATTATACTATAAAACCTATTTTCAACCTTAAAATAAAAATAAATACCTATTCACTATTACCTATTACCTCCAAAAAAATTCCTCTGCGGAGGGAGAAAAGTGAAGAGTGAAAAGAGAAGAGTGAAGAGTACAAAAAGAAAAAGCCGCTTGTGCGACTTTTCTTTTTGGTTGCGGAGGTGGGATTTGAACCTCACGACCTCCGGGTTATGAGCCCGACGAGCTACCAGGCTGCTCTACTCCGCGATAGATTTATTTTTGCGATCCCTTGGTGCCGGTGACCGGGATCGAACCGGTACGATACTTTCGTATCACGGGATTTTAAGTCCCGGGCGTCTGCCTGTTCCGCCACACCGGCAGGTAACACCAAGAGACCTTTGCGCCCTTTCGGTTCGCATTGTTTATTATATCACATTCCGTTTGCATTGTCAACCCTTTTTTGAAAAATCTTTTTTCTTTTTTGCTTTTTCGTATGACATTTTTCGTCATTCTGTTTTTTTGTCGTGAAAAAGCGACGGTGGATGGTGTTTCCGCCGTCGCTCTTTGGGTTCATTCTAAATCAGAATGCCACGTTCTGCGCTACGCTGTAGAGGTTTGCAATCTCTTCTCTGCGCTTTTGCGCCAAAGCCTTCATGTCCTCGATCTGCTCTGCGGTAAATGCGTCCAGATCTCCGGGCTTGAGCTTGTTCTTATACATACGGTCTGCAATCAGCGCAAACTGAATGTCTACGGGAACGACCTTGCCGTCCAGCTCGCACATCACGACGTTGCTCTTGCCATTCACCAACAACTCCACCGCCTTCACAGCCATTTCAGCCGCGATGGTACGATCCTTCATCGTTGGTCTGCCGCCGCGCACAACGTGTGCAAAGCGCGCAAATTTGGTTTCCACGCCGGTCTGCTCGGTAATTCTCTTTCTCAGGGTTTCGGAATATGCGGAGTCATCGGGGTTTCTCATCCCCTCGGAAACAACGACGATCATACCTCTTTTGCCTGCTGCGCGCAACGCCTTGATCTTTTCCAGGGTTGCCTTTTCATCAAATGGAACCTCGGGAATTGCAACAGCCACAGCGCCGCTTGCAATTGCCGTGTACAAAGCGATTTGTCCACAATCGCGACCCATGACCTCAACCACGTTCAAGCGCTCGTGAGATTCGCAGGTGTCGCGCAGGTTGTCGATCATTTGCACGGTGGTATTGATAGAGGTATCCAAGCCGATGGTATAGTCTGTTGCCGTAATATCGTTATCGATGGTACCGGGCAAGCCGATGGAGGGAATGCCGCGGCGCGTCATATCAGTTGCACCGCGGAAGGTACCGTCACCTCCGATGCAGACCAAAGCGTCGATATTGTTTGCACGGCAGGTTGCAACCGCTGCCGCCATGCCTTCCTCGGTTTTGAACTCGGGGCAACGGCTGGAGTACAAAAGCGTACCGCCCAATCCCATAGTGCCACCAACGGACTGCTGCGTCATGGGCATCAGATCTCCGTCGATCAACCCTTTATAACCGCCGTTGACGCCAACGACCTCAATTCCCATTTCCAAAGCGCGGTTTACAACCGCCTTCACGCATGCGTTCATGCCGGGGGCATCTCCGCCGGAGGTCAGAACGCCGATTTTTCTAAAAGCTGCCATATTATGATCCTTTCTTCTTCTTGACAACACTCAAAAAGATACTGCAAAATCGTAATCATATATATTGTAATATATTTTTTTCGAAAAATCAAGACGTTATTCGAATTTTTTAGGGAATATTTGTTAATTTTTTATCTTACTTTCAAAGCTTTTGCAACACAGCCGAAAAAGCAGGAACGCTGACCTCCCCGTGCGTACTTTGGCAGAGCACGCCGCGGTCTGTATGATTGACCAAAATACGCACTCGTTCACCGTCTGCCTCCCACACGTTGGAGAACACGGTGGGAACGGTCAGCACCGCGCCGTCGTCCATGAGATAAGAAACCTTCTCACACGCAATCTCCTCACTTGCGCACATGCGCCCCGCGAGCAAAAATCTTTTGCCCTCGGCTTGGTAAAAGGCGGTCAAATTGCGAATCAAGCGCAGCACGTCTGTTCGATTCGGGAGATTGGAAAAATCACGCTGTCCCCACGCCGACAAAAATTCGCCGTTCTGCCCCATAATCAGCGTCATGCTGTCACCTGCGGCAAAGGAATAAGACAAGCGCATGGTAAGAGCCTCGGGAGCATTTTGAAAGGGCGCGCAGACCTGATTGCCCATAAAGTTGCGCAGATACTCGTGATAAAGGAAGGAGTAGAGCGGAACGGGTTCACCGATGCGGTAATTCAGCTCAAAGCGGTTGTCACTGAAGCCGAGATTTCCGATAAACGGCTCCGCCGCCGCAGATTCACATCCAAAGAGCATTTGGGGTGCCATTTGGTTCCACTTGCCAAGCATCTTTTGCATATTCCTCGTCATCCATGCTCCGGGAGCAGTGGGATGACCGTGGCGGCGGCTGTGGCAGAAATACTGCCCTCCGCCGTGGTTCTGGTCCAAAATCTGCGCGTAGTCGATACCGCTTTCAAAAAGCGGACGATATGCCTCCTCTAAAATCTCGGCGCCGCGCGTGCTTGCGGGACAAATATCATACCCCTTTCGCTGTCCGGTGCAAATGTTGCTGATGGCGACCTTTTGGTCGTAGCCCGTGCACATTGCCGCCTCCACGTCCTCGCTTGTCGGGTGAAGGGCGTAAGAGTCGATCAAGTTGCTTTGCAAAGTATATCCAAAGCCCGAGCAATACACGCCCAAAAGGTGTCCGCGCGCGTGCAGGGCATCACGGAACTCGTTTAATGCCTCCGTGCCACCATAGGGCGGCATAACGTAAGGAGGAGCCCACGGCGCCGTTCCCTCCCAATGCATCAGCAGTGCCATCAGGCGTGCGCCTGTTTGCTCTGCGATATCGTCCAGATGCGGGAGCGCATTGCAGTAAGGAAAAAGTCGGTTGGGGTTCATTTCGTCCATATCGTGTACACCGCGTACGGGATATGCGACGATCAAGGGAGAATCTTCATACCACTGCGGCAACCGTTCGTTCTCGACTGTCTTTTTTGCACCAAGCGGCAGGTTGGTTTCAAAAAAGCGGCGATAGATCTCGGCACCGCTTTGCCAATCACCGTCAAAAAATGCCCAACGGACGGGATATTCCATACAAAAGGGCGCTCCGTCATTCGCACCCGTATAAAGGCGGAGGATCATTTGGATCCCCGACGGGCAGGAATGAAAATCGATGTACTTGACGCCGCGTGCGGGATCGTGTGCACCCAAATACAGCCCATTCCCCCGGAACAAATAGCACATAAATTGCGAGCAGAGCATGTTGGGAAACACGGGATAGCTACCGTTTGACGGATAAGACGGCTCACGCGGAGGAAACCAAGAAGCCTCACGGCGAAACGCATCGTCCACCAAAGCGCCCTCGTTATAAGGGTACAAAATACGCCCGATGCCGCCGTTTTTGAGCAAGGGCGGTAGAACCGGACTGCCAAGCTCCACCCATTCGATCAGCACATCCGAGCCGTTTTGCACGCTCACGCGCCAATCGATGCCCCCCTCCGTTTGCTCCAGAGTCAACAGAACGCGCAAGTCGTATTCGTCGTTGACGTATGCAAGCTTCTTCTCACAAACGCCCGTAAAATGAAAATGTGCTACTGAGTTTAACCGTACCTGCTCCCCGTCCGCAAGGCGCAAGCCAAGTGTGAACAGCGGCGTTTTTTCTGCAGACAGCTTGAGATCTTCAAAGGAAAGAGAGTCAAGCATGCCGTTGGATTCGTCAATGCAGAGCGTACCGTTTTTCAAAAAATATGTCTTCATATTTGTTTCCTCCTCTTGAAAAGTAACGTACCTTGTGTTATAATCAGTATAACAATCAATATCGTCAGATAAAAGGAGTGTTTTGATCTATTATCATGCAAAAACGCGCATCTTACAAGCATTTGCAGGCGGCGTTTGAACCAATCTCCTTTTCGGAGGAGCTACTCTGCTATACCGATCCCGTACCCGTGTATCTTCCCGACCGACAAATTCAAAAGCTCCATTTTCACAACTGCATCGAGATTGGGATCTGTCTTTCGGGCAGTGGCATCTTTTTGATCAATGACCGCGTGGAATCGGTCTGTGCCGACGACTTTATTTTCGTTCCGCCGGCTTCGCATCACTACTCGCAGGTCATCAGCCGAGAGCCTTGCATGTGCGCTTTTGTGTACGTGCGACAGGATCTGCTGCAAACGCGACTGCGCGTGAGCGGGATTTCGCTGCAGCAGCTGATCGAATCGCACGCAACGCCGCAAATTTTGCACGGGAGCGACGCCGCCCCCCTGAGCGCACTGACAAAGCGCCTTTTGGAAAGCACGCAGAAAGGGAACGAGCCGCTTTGTGCCCTGCAGATCGCACAAATACTGATGGAGCTGCCGCACGCCGACGGAGCACTGCCGCATGCACATCGCACCGATCCCGTATCGGCTGCCGCCGCGTACATGGCGGCACATTACCGCAAAAAATTGAGTGTTGCCGAGCTTGCCACCGCTTGCCATTTGAGCGAGAGTCAGCTCCGCCGTCGCTTTTGCAAGATCTACGGAGAAGCGCCGCACGCCTACCTCAACCGCCTGCGCTGTCGCATTGGTGCACAGATACTGCTGCACACCGATCGCACCGTGGAGGATATTTCCGAGGCGGTGGGATATTCCTGCTCCTCCGAATTTTTCCGCCATTTTAAATCAATCTTTACCCTCTCCCCAACCGCATGGCGCAAGGCAAACCGAGAAGCACGATAATCAGATAAAAAATCGAGCCTGCATTAGCGTGTTATCCGTTAAGGATAACACGCATCGAGATAAATCCCTTGCGGGATTTTCGATATACGCCTGCGGCGTTCGATATGTGCTGACGCACTCGATATGTTTGCGTCGCAAACGAGGGATTTATCTCATATCGAATTGGCGCGGAGCGACAATATATCGAGCTTGAGCATAGCGAAAGCATATCGAGTCAACGAAGTTGACATATCGACAGAAGAAAAAACAAGAGCAAGAATAGAAGGATTTATTTCCTTTTACTCTTGCTCTTTCTGCTTGTGTATGGGTTCCCCGAAGCGAAGTATGAGCTTTGGGGGTTCACGTATAAGGGTTTGGGCTTAGCCCGTTTGCGTTTGACTATTCAAATGCGATGCTCGCACTCAGTAATGATTTTCAAATTCTCCGCTAAAAACATCACCCATTGCAGGCTCGATTTTTGCTTTTATTTTGCTTTGAGGGCGAGATCCAACCAAACAAGGCCGATGCTGAAGGCGTCGTAAAGTCCTTCCTTTTTGCCCTGTTTAAGGATTTTATTGGGATCCTTGGAATCGATGACCTGAATGAAAACGTCCTTGGGAAGCTTTTTGCCGTCGACCTCCTTGTAGGACATGATCTCCAAAACAAGAATGCACTTTTCGTTCATATCGCCGTAGCAAATGGTATTTCCTTCACGCACCAAGGGCTTTTCCAGATATTCCAGATATTTTCCCTCTACCTTTGCTCTTGTCTCTTGTGACATTGCGTTTCTCCTCCTCTATCTGAATTTTGTCTATATCGTATTTACCTTATTATGATAACATGTTTTCCCAAAAAAGTCAATGCCTATTTGGGATTTTCATATTTTTTTACAAAAAATGAGCGCCGTCTCGCAAATCCTTGACGATCTGCTCGATCTCTTGCATGCTTGATGCCTGCATGATCGCGTTTCGCGCCGCGGCGGCACCTCGCATACCGTGAAGATACCACGAAAGATGCTTGCGGCACTCGGCAATGCCCACACGCTCGCCCTTATCCTCTACCAAGCCGTGCGCGTGCTCCAATGCAACGGCAAAGCGCTCCTCGGCGGTGGGAGGGGTGTATTCCCTTCCCTCGGCGGCTGCCTGCAATTCGGCAAAGATCCACGGGTTGCCCTGCGCACCGCGTGCAACCATAATGCCGTCGCATCCCGTTTCCTCGTACATGCGCCGCGCATCGTCGGCACAAAAGATGTCGCCGTTTCCCACCACGGGAATCTCCACCGCTTGCTTGACGGCGCGAATGATGCTCCAATCGGCTTTGCCCGTATACATCTGCTCGCGCGTGCGACCGTGCACGCAGATCATCGAAGCACCCGCATCGGCAAGTCGCTTGGCAAGCTCGGGCGCGTTGATGCTATCCCGATCCCAGCCTGCACGGATCTTGACCGTGACGGGGATCTTCACCGCCTTGACCGTTTCACGCACGACGGATGCGGCAAGGACGGGATCCTTCATCAGGGCGCTCCCCTCACCGTTTCCGACGATTTTTGCCATGGGACAGCCCATGTTGATGTCAATGACCGATGGCGGCACCTCGCTGAGTGTACCGCGATATTCGTTGCTTTCCAACAGCGTTGCCGCGCGCGCCACGAACTCGGGCTCGGCACCAAAGAGCTGTACCGCCATGGGTAGCTCCTCGCGCCGCACCGCCGCCAAGGGAGCAGTCTTTGTACGCTCGGCGGTGACGGGACGCTTACAAAGCTGCTCGTAGCACAGCGCCTTTGCCGACACCATTTCACTCACGGTGTACTCCGCACCGAACCGCCGCGCCATGGCGCGAAAGGTACGGTCGCTCACCCCCGCCAAGGGAGCAAGACATATTCCGTTTTTGATTTCAATGTCAGCAATTTTCATAGTATTCTCCGCTTTTTGATATATGTAATGCGTTATTTCTCAACCGGCACGGCATCCCACCAAAGCAGACGTTCACCCGTCGGGGAATACACGATCGTTCCCGTGTAATTTCCACTCTCCAACGACTGCTCGTTTGCATGAAAGCTGTCGATATGATGCGAATATCTGATTTTCATCCTATTTCCTTGCGGATCCGTCCAGCTTACGTACTCTTGCCGCGAGGAGCTTCTGCCGCTCTCATAGCACTCGAACACACCCGTATAGGTAACGTAATTCTCGGTCACCATATCCTCACGTAGCGAAAGATAGTCATATAGTCCCATTGCAAAAGTGACGCAAAAAATGAGAATGCCAAAGATTACTCCCGCAAGAGCCTTTTGCTCGTCGCTCTCCTGAAAGGAGTTCCATTTTTTCTTCTTTTTGCGCTTCTTTTTCTTTTCCTTGTGCGAAACGTACGTATAAATTGAGGTTGGGAGAATCAAAAACAGGAGTACCCAAAACACCATGATCACGATATCCCATTTCATCAATTCCCGAATGATCTCCTCGTACATGCCATTCTCCCCCTGTTAGTTTTGTATCTTTATTATACAAAAAATTTTCCGTTTTGTCAAGGAATGCGCGAATGGTTTGCAAAAATTGTTCGCAAGAATGCTCAAAAAGTGCGCTTTTGCGGCACGGTGCGATGGAGGGGGGCTGTTTTTTTGTCTTTGCCCGTCCGTTTGTGTCCCTTTCTGTATCACGGTTTTTCTTGACTTACTTTCAAAAATGTGTCATAATCATTTTAAAGGAATTATAAAACAACAGAAAGGACGTATGCATGAAATCGCCTATGACACAAGCTTTGATCATGTTACTCGCCATTGTGTTTGCAGTGGCACTCTCACTCACCATTGCTCTGCTTTGCATCTCGTTTTTGCGCGAAGAAAGCACACAGCCGCCGCGCGTGGAGGATACAAGCGCCCCCATCGCGCTCCCACCACCCACGGATACCCTTGAGAGCACGACGTATCCCGACATACTCACAACAGCCCCTCCCCCCGTGGTGGACGAGCCCGAGGTGGAGCTTGGCAACGGGCTTGCCTTTGCCTCGAACGGCGACGGTTCCTGCACGTTGACAGGGATCGGCACGTGCACCGACGCCTGCGTGGTCATTCCCGAATATGCCCCGAACGGAGAGCGCGTCACCTCGATCTCGGCGCGTGCACTGTACGGATGCCGACAGATCAACGCCATTCAGATCCCTGCCTCGGTGGAGTCGATCGGCTCGCTTGCGTTTTCCAACTGCCAAAATCTTGTGTATATTTCGGTCAGCGAGGAGAACGAGGAATTTTGCGACGTGGACGGTATTTTATACACCTCGGACGGGCGTGCGCTCCTGCTCTACCCTCCCATGCGTGCAGGGAACGCGGTGACCATCAGCGTGGTGACCACCGAGATCATGGAAATGGCTTTTTACAACTGCACGTACCTGACACAGATCTATTATACGGGCACCCCGGCGCAATGGGAAAGCATTGCCATCGGCTCCAAAAACTATTCCCTTACCGCCGCGGCGAAAAGCTTTTCTGCTACAAAATAAACAAAAAGGCTGAATGAAACGCCAACACGCTTTCATTCAGCCTTTATTTTGATAGATCAGAACGGTTGCTCCGCAACGATCTCCTCAAGCTTGAGGTTTTGTGCCATTGACATAAGCTTGCCGCTGATGAGGTAGCTCTTGCCCTCACTTCCTGCGGGAAGCTCAATTACGTTGCTGAACGCACCTCCCGGAGTATTGACTGCCAGCTGATGCGCAAGCCCGTTAACCGTAACGCTCACCGTTTCGCCGTTGCGAATGGTTGCCACCACCTGATTGTCAACGTAAATGGAAAACGCTACCGCGCTCCCGTAAAAGCTCTTGTTGCGCGTAAAGCTCAACACGCGTGTTTCCTGCGCCTCGGGAGAATCCTCCAATACAACGTCGCCGCTTGCGGCTTCTGCATCTGCTTGCGCTTGCGCGGCGTTCATGGCGGCTACCTCCTCTGCCAGCGCCTTGCGCTGCTTTCCAAACTTGACTCCCGTAGCCAAGGAGTAGATCACCCAGCCGTGGAATACGATATCGATGATCATGCTCAAATCCAAAAACAGAATGAGGTCAACCAGCATCAACAGCGTATCCAACGAAAAGAGCACCAGCGCAATGACCATGGGGGCGTGATACTTTTTGGAAAAGATCCAGCACACCAGATACGGAAGCGCGGAAATGACTGCCATGACGGCAAATACGATGTAAAACACGATCATTTCGGTTTCGACGTACAACGCCGTTCCTATCACACTCAAACTTTGTGACAGGTAGGAAGAAAACAAAAAGTAGCGATCAAAAGAGCAGATAAAAATGACGTTGATCAAAGAGCAAATGACCACCGTTAAAAGTGAAATGCGCGCATTTTTGTGCATTGCCTCGGCTTTTGCAAGGCTTTGCGCTGCAGGATTGAAATTGTTTTGTGTCATCAAAGGATCCTCCTGAAATTGATTGATAAGTTTATTATATCACTCAAGTAATGCATTGTCAAGTACCGTCTACCAAAAAGCTGTCGGCAAATGCGGTTGCCAGACGGTCACAGCGCTCGTTGTACGGGTGTCCGTCGTGCCCTTTGACCCAAATCAGCTCCACGTCGTGTGTCTCCAAAAGCTCCAGCAAACGCCCCCACAAATCGGGGTTGAGCGCGGGGGAACGGTCTGCCTTTTTCCAGCCCTTTGCGCGCCAGGATCTTGCCCAGCCCTGCGTGATAGCGTCCACCAGATATTTGGAGTCGGAGGTCAAGGTCACACGGCAGGGCTCCTTGAGGGCAGACAGCGCCTCGATTGCCGCCGTCAGCTCCATGCGGTTGTTGGTGGTCATGGGGTCTCCTCCCGACAACTCTCGCTCCACCCCTTGGTAGACCAGCACCGCGCCCCATCCGCCGCGCCCGGGGTTGCCCCTGCAGGCACCGTCGGTGTATATTTCCACGTGCTTCATAACAAAACTCTCCGCCTTTCTGTGTATCTGTGACTATTATACACGAAAAGCGGAGATTTTGCAAGGGTTATTCGATTTTTAGATCAAAGCTTTTTGTAAAGCGCTCCAAAGTTTGCGCAAGCGCGATAGTCCGCGCCCTCAGGATCCTGACCGAACGCGTTCCAAGCGGAGGGACGGAAGATCTTTTCCTCCTCCACGTTGTGCATGCAAACGGGAATGCGGAGCATGGAGCAAAGCGTGATGATATCGGCACCGATGTGACCGTAGGAAATCGCGCCGTGGTTTGCGCCCCACTGGTTCATGACGTCGTAGGCACTCTTGAACGCGCCCTTGCCCGTAATGCGCGGTGCGAACCACGTGCAGGGCCAGGTGTAGTCGGTGCGCTTCCAAAGCGTATCGGTGACCTCATCGGGCAGGTTGACCGACCATCCCTCGGCAATTTGCACCACGGGACCAAGTCCCTTTACAAGGTTGAGTCGGATCATGGTCATAGGCATTTCTGCCTTGGTGACAAAGCGCGAGGAATATCCGCCGCCACGGAAGTAGCCGAGGTCGGCATAGTTCCAGGTGGAGTTTTCAAGGATCGCCTTTTGATCCGCCTCGGTCACCTCGTACCACGGCTTGATGACGCCGTTCCCGTTTTCATCCTTGGCTTCACCGTTGGCATCCAGACAGCACGCGCCCGAGTTGATCAGGTGGATAAAGCCGTCTGCTGCCTTTGCGTTGCCCTCGATCTCATATCCCGTCACTCTCTTGACGGCATCTCCGCTCCAATAGGTGCGGACGTCGGCAAACATTTGCGCGCGGTTGGTCAAAAGCTTCATAAACAGCATGCCAAGACCGTTGAGCACGTCGTTCTCGGTTGCAAGAATATACGGCTCGCGCGCGCCGTTCCAGTCAAAGGAGGTGTTGAGCAAGGATTCGGGATAATCGCAGTTGGGATAAAAGTCGGTCCACTGTCTTTGCCCCTGAAATCCTGCGGCAATGGCATTGTGTCCCACCATCTCCTCCTCGCAGCCTGCGGGCAGGTTGGGGTTGCCGTTCATCAGGTCCTTGATGATAACCATCATCTTGACCACGAACTCCCAATCGGCATCCTTTTGCGCTCTCGTCTTTTGCAGCTCCTCGGGGTTCTTGTCAAAGCCCTCGATGCAGTTCTTTTTGGTCCACGCGAGTGCTTTTTCGTACTCCGCCTTGTCGTAGATGCCTTCGGTCATACGGCGAATCACCTCGACCTCATCCACCGACTCGACGCGCATGCCGAGATAATCCTCGATGAAATCGGTGTTGATGATCGAGCCGCCGATGCCCATGCAGATCGAACCGATCTGCAAATAGGATTTGCCTCTCATGGTGGCAACCGCTACCGCCGCGCGACCAAAGCGCAACAGCTTTTCGCGCACGTCAGCGGGGATCTCGGTGTCGTTTGCATCCTGCACGTCGTGGCCGTAGATGCCAAACGCGGGAAGTCCCTTTTGCGTGTGTGTTGCAAGCACGGATGCAAGATAGACCGCACCGGGACGCTCGGTTCCGTTAAAGCCCCAAACAGCCTTGATGGTGTTGGGATCCATATCCATGGTTTCGGCTCCGTAGCACCAGCAAGGGGTAACGGTCAGGGTGATGTCAACGCCCTCTCTCTTGAATTTATCCGCGCATGCCGCCGCCTCGCCAACGCGTCCGATGGTGGTATCGGCAATGACGACCTTGACGGGAGTACCGTCGGAATAACGCAGATTTTCTTCAAACAAACGAGCAGCGTTTTTTGCCATATTCATGGTTTGATCCTCTAAGGATTCGCGTACCTTCAGAACGCCGCGGCGACCGTCAATGGTCGGTCTGATACCGATGACGGGATACTGTCCAATCAATCTTGACATAGTGTTTTCTCCTTTTTTATATGAATTTTATTTTACAAAATACGCTTTCATATCATACAGACGGCAAGCACCGTCAGAATCGGTGATCTCCACGGTAATTTTCGGTGTGAACACCGCCGGAAAGCGGCAAATGGATTTGTGCCCCACGGTATATCCGCCGTAAATGCAAACACGCTTGCGATTGTAAGCCGGCAAATGGGCGTAGATCCGAAACGCGCGTACCGCCTGCCCCTCGGAAATATCCTCCCGCAGCACAACAGTATTCACCAAGCGTGAACGATCGCGCTGCCCATAACCACTTGCATCAAATTGCGGATGCATAATGGAATATACCCCCTCCGACTCCTCGGTGACGTCGGAAAAATCAATGGGAGTCGTGTAATTTGCGCGGATCTTTTCCCCCAGCTCGCGCAAGCGGTATGCGTCAGCTTCGGGAATCAGACCTCGGTTATCGGGTCCAACGTTGATCAAAAAGTTGGATCCGCGCCCAACCGAGGCTTCATACATGCCAAATAGCTCGTCCAAGGATTTTATTGTTTCTTCGTTATGATCGTAAAACCACGTCGCGCGGAGCTTGCAATCACATTCGGCAGGGAGAAAGCTTGCCTCGGAGAGAGAAACACTCCCCTCGGTCAACTGTGAAAAATCCCACTTGGAAACGACGTATGGGTTATCGAGAGAGGCGTAACCATCCTCATTGCCTACCCAGCGCACGCAGGGGAACCATTCGGGATCGCAAAAAGTCAGAATTTCGGGCTGCAAACGGAAGATCTCGCCTACGATACGCTTATGATCATACACGTGTCCCTCCGAGCCGCACCCGTCAAACCAAAGATAATCAATCTTGCCGTAGTTCGTCAACAGCTCCGAGATCTGGTTGATAAAATAATCATCGTACTCCTTGCCGCTTTCAAACTTGATAGCGGTCGAGCCCCACTGTGCGGGAGAATAGTAAAGACCCACCTTCATACCGTATTTACGGCAAGCGTCAACAAACTCGCGCACCACGTCGCCGCTCCCCATCTTCCACGGTGTGTTTGCCACACTGTAGCGCGAATACGCCGAGGGCCAGAGCGCAAATCCATCGTGATGCTTGGTTGTCAAAATGGCGTAGGTTGCCCCCGCATCGCGTGCAACACGCATCCATTGCTCGCAATCCAGCTCCTTGGGATCAAACCCTTCGGCAGGCATCTCAATCCCGTCCCAATCCTTATGTCCCGGATAAAAGGAACGGATTCCAAAATGGAAAAACATGCCGTATTCCCAATTCAAAAACTCCAATTGCCCTTTGGTTGGCTTTGGCATTTCGCTCATTTTCGTTCTCCTTTCAGGTGTTAAAAGTGTCGGATTTATTGCTCGGCAATGTCATGCGGAATATACATTTGCAAAAATACGTTGGAGGATTGCTCGGCAAACAGATGCGAACTGGAGGAATCGCTGGTTTCAAGCGAGGCATCGTGATGAATGATACCCGTTTTTTGATACTCCGGGATCTTCTGCTCCGCCAAACGGATAAAATCGCTCATGGGACTCCACGTGGTCAGGTATGTGCCCAAAAGGTTGGGACAATCCTTGAGCACGTAGGCGGCGCGGATCTGCTGCTCGCTTCCCTTGAGACTGTTGAAGGCACAGGGCAAAAAGCGGAAGCCCTTGGTCGCCCAATAGGAGGGTGTCAGATGCCCCATGGGCTCCTCGTTGTAGTGCCAATCGCAGATCACCACGTCCTTGGAAATCAGATCGACGGCAGGCGCGGTGCCGTTGAGGCTGGTTTCGTACCCCACGTTTGCCGTTGGAAAACGGGTTCCGTCCAAAAGGCGGTCCCCCCAGATCCACATCTCGCCGCCGCGTGAGCGAACGTGCGCATTGAGATCGTTGATGAGATCGGCAATCAGCGTTGCGGTGGAAGTGTCGCGACAACGCGGACATTTTCCAATATCCAATACCTCGTCAAAGCCTGCGTGAATGACCTTGGTGTCAAACGCCTCCATCAGGTCGTCGATCATATCATAGACGATGGGGCGAAGCAGCGGATGGCGTGTGCAAACGCTCAGGGTGCTGTTGCCCTTACCGTACGGCTCCAGCATATCGGGATGCACGCGGAGCATGCCAAGCGGTGCAGGCATATCCTCGGTGCGGCGCACGTTGCTCTGATGCCCGGGAACGTCCAATTCGGGAACGATGGTAATACCGCATTTCTTGCACACGTCGCTCATGCGCTTTGCCACCGCGACCGAGGTATAAGGAGACTCCACAATCTCCGGATGCGAGCGATATTCAAAACGGTAATACAGCGTCACGGTCACGTGCGTCACGCCTGCGGGCGCCAGAGTATGCTCGACAAAGCGTTCAAAATCCTCAATATTCTTCTCCGTTGCCCCGTAAAGCTGTACGGCACGCACGGGAAACTGTGCCACGATGTCGCGGACGTCCTTCATATAAGCATCGCTGGAAATCATGTGGATTTCTCCTTTTTTCATTTGAATTGTACGTCTTTCTACGTATAAAATCATTATATCACACAAAAAAATAAAAGTCCATGGATTTTTACAAAAAAATCATGGACTTTTAAAAGGTTATTGAAGGTTTAAAGCTTGAATTTGCGGTCATAGAGCAATGCCGCAATCAAAACCACCAGCACCGAGCCGGCGTTGTGCACCAGCGCTCCCGTTGTGGGATTGAGAATGCCGAGGACCGAGAGCACGATGGCTACAAGGTTGATCAGAAGTGAGAGTGCGATGCCGAAGCGAATGGTGCGCAGGGTTGCCACCGACAGACGCTTGAGGTAAGGGAGCTTGGAAATATCATCGCTCATCAGCACGATATCTGCCGCATCCACGGCAATGTCGCTTCCCATACCGCCCATGGCAATTCCCACCTCCGCGCTTTTGAGTGCGGGGGCGTCGTTGACACCGTCACCGATCATGCACACGTGTGCGCCGCTTGCCTCCATTTCGGAGATCCTTTCCACCTTATCCGCCGGCAGAAGTGCCGCATGCACCGTTTGAATGCCCGCACGCTGTGCAAAGTAAGCGGCGGCGTTACACTCGTCTCCCGTCAGGAGCACCGTGTTGGTGTCCAACCCGTTCAATTTTTCTATAATCGCAGCAGCGTCCTCGCGCAAAACGTCGGAAAGTGCCACCGCGCCGCGCGCCACTCCTGCGCTTGCCGCAAGAATGACCGCCTTGCCTTCCATGTAAAGGCGATCAACCGCCACCTTTTGCGATTCCGTCAAAACCACACCCTGCTCGGCAAGGTGCTTTTCATTACCGCAGACCCATACCGCACCGTTCACGGTAGCGACGATCCCCTTGCCTGCGCTCATGCGGAAATCGGAAGCCTCGGAGAGAGAAAGCCCTTCCCCTTTTGCAGATGCAACTACTGCGCGTGCCAAGGGATGCTCGCTCAATTGCTCTGCCGACGCCACCGCAGAAAGCAAGACAGTACGATCGATTGAGGTGTCAAAGGGCAAAACGTCCGACACGGAAAGCGTGCCTTGCGTCAACGTTCCCGTCTTATCAAAGGCAACGGTATCGATCTTTCCCATTTTTTCCAAGGCTTCGCCGGACTTGATGATCACGCCCTTGCCTGCCGCCTGACCGATTGCCGCCATGATCGCCGTAGGCGTAGCAAGCACCAGTGCGCAGGGACAGAATACCACAAGCACCGTAACGGCGCTGACGATATCCTGCTTGAAAATTCCCGTTGCAACGGCAAGCAACAATGCCAGAGGAACCAACCAGCTTGCCCACTTGTCAGCAGTACGCTGCATGGGCGCTTTTTTCTCCTCTGCCTCCTCTACCATGCGGATCAGCTTTTGCAGAGTGGAGTCGTCGCTGACCTTCTCTACGCGCATATCCACCGCGCCATAACAATTGATCGTGCCGCAAAATACGCCGTCTCCAACCTCTTTATCCACGGGAAGGGATTCCCCCGTCATGACGGATTGATCTACCGAGGTCTGTCCTGCGATGATCACGCCGTCTGCAGGAATCGTTTCACCCGGCAAAATGCGTACCACGTCTCCCACGGCAAGCTGATCGACAGAAACCATTTCCTCACCCACCTCGGTCAAGCGCCGTCCCTGCGTGGGGGCAAGCTCCAGCAGACGCTTCAAGCCTTTTTTGGCGCGATCGGTGGTCATGTCCTCCAATATCTCACCCAAAGCCATGATGAACGCGACTTCACCTGCCGCAAACAGGTCACCGATACAAATGGCGGCGATCATAGCAACGGAGATCAGAAGCGCCGATGAAATTTTAGAAATGCCACGATTGAAGACCAGCTTCCGAACGGCGGAACAGATCAAAGGGGTTCCCGAAATCAGCACACTGATCCACGCAGGGTCGAGATAGAGAGGCAGCGCCTCACCCATTGCAAGTGGGATCAAAAAGCTTGCAAGCAAGCACACACCGCTGACAATGGTGGCAGGAATCTCTGTCAAAACAGAAAGCATTTTTTTGAGCATGGGAAAGCTCCTTTCATAATTTTGTCATTGACAACACTCGGTTTTTGTTGTATAATGAATTCATTACCGAACACCTTGTACGGTTTTATTATAATACGCATATCATGCAAATGCAAGAGGCAGTTTTCAAAAAATGTACGATACCGAACAAAAACGAAAATTTGTATGGAGAAACGGAATGGACAGACGGCAACAAAAAACGCGCGACGCGATCTTTAAGGCGTTCAGCACGCTGCTTGAAAAAAAGAGATACGAGCACATTACGGTGCAGGAGATCATTGACCTTGCCAACGTAGGCAGGGCGACCTTTTACGCGCATTTTGAAACCAAGGATATGCTTTTGCGCGTGATGTGCAGCGATATTTTTGACCACATCTTTGCGGGAAACATGTGCGAATACACGTCTCCTCTGCCACCTGCCGTGGATCTGGAGGCAAAGCTTGCGCATATCCTTTGGCACTTGAAGGATCACAAAAGCGACGTTACGGGAATCTTCTCTTCCGAGAGCGGCGAGCTTTTTATGCGATACATCAAGGAATATCTGACCGTGCTGTTTCGCTCTTATCTTTCTGAATTTCACACCGACGTCCCTGCCGATTTTTTACTCAATCACCTGGTGGGAAGCTTTGCAGAGACTCTGCGCTGGTGGGTGTGCGGCGGCATGTGCATTTCCGCCGAAGAGATGGCACACTACTTTATGGAGGTTACCGAAACGCACGGAACTCTGTAAACACAACGAACGGGTTGCATTCAAGTGAGTGCAACCCGTTCGTTATATACATTCATTACTTGCGATACTTTGCAAGGAACTCTGCGCTCATGCGCAGGCTGTTAAAGGGAGTGCCGTCAAAGTTGGAGTCCTGCTCGACCACGTAATGCTTGACGCCCGTCTTTTCTGCCGTTGCAAGAATGTGATCCCAGCAGAGGTTACCGTTGCCGATTTCCGCCAACTGAATTTCGGGGCATGCAGAAGAACGCGGAACCTTGACGGAATAATCCTTCAGGTGCAGAATATCCACGCGACCTGCCAGCTTTTCCAGCCAAGCGCAAACGTCACCGCCACCTGCAGCTACCCATGCGGTATCCAAAACGAAGGATACGTTCTTGGGATCAAATTCCTCTACCATAATGTCAAGAACGGTCTTGTAGCCATCGATGCGCTCAAACTCAAACGCATGGTTGTGGTAGGTCATTTTGAAGCCTTCCTTTGCGTACTGCTCTGCCAGGGAGTTATATTGTGCAATAAACTTGCGCAAATTTGCAAGGCTTTGTCTTGCCTCGCTGGGAAGCGCGCCGATACCGATATTGGTCGTTCCCCACATGCGATGGATCTCAACCGTTTTTTCAGGCTCGTCGATGATCTTATCCAACGGATAGTGTGTGCCGACAATGCGAATACCGTGCTTTGCCAAAAGCTCACCGTACAGCTTTTCGTCAAAGGGAATGCCCGCAGTCTGCGCCTCGGTGTATCCCATCTCTCTCAAGCGCTTGAAGCTCAGATCCGCAAACTCGGGATCGGTGATGTAATCGCGAACGGTAAAAAGCTGAAGTCCCAAATTCTGAAACATAATTTTTCCTCCCGGGGCATGTACCCCCCATAAAATTTGCATTTTCATTATAACCGAATTTGCCCAATTTGTCAAGTCTGATTTTTACAAAAAAGGATGGGGTCCCTATGAATAAGCAAAAAGAGGGGGCTTAACAAAAAGTTTTTGCAAAAAATTTCCGCAGCGTACGCTCCCACGCTTGACAAGGCGGCAAAAATATGTTAGAATGTTAGTATTATAATTATATCTTATTTTACGAAGTGAGGTTTTTACACTATGCACTGGTCAGAAGAAATTGCGCAACGAATCATTGCGCGCAACCCGGACAAGGAAGAATACGTCTGTGCGGCGGGCATCAGCCCCTCCGGCTCGGTTCACATTGGAAATTTCCGTGACGTTGCCACCTCCCTCATGGTGGTACGCGCACTGCAAAAGCTGGGCAAAAAAGCAAAGCTTTTGTTCTCTTGGGACGAATACGACCGTTGCCGTAAGATCCCCGCAAACGTACAAGCCGTTGTGGGAAGCGACTATGACAAATATATCGGCTCCCCCTACGTGGACATTCCCGACCCCTGGGGCTGCCACGAGAACTATGCCAAGCACTTTGAGGAGGAGTTCCTCAACGCAATGAAACAGTTTGGCATCGAGCTGGATTGCCGCTACCAGGCTGACATGTACCGCTCCGGCAAATATACCAAGGATATTATCGAATCCCTGCAAAAAAGAGAGGAGATCTTTGAGATCCTTGACTCCTTTAAGACCAAGGATACTTCCAAGAGCGAAGAGGAGCTCAAGGCAGAGCACGATGCGGAAAAGGCTGTTTACTATCCCGTCAGCATCTTCTGCCCCAAGTGCCACACCGATTTTACCACCATTACCTCCCTCTCCGACGATTGCACCGAGGCAGACTACACCTGCCGTTGCGGTCACAGCGGTCACTTCAATTTCCTGACCGACTTTGACTGCAAGCTTGGTTGGAAGATCGACTGGCCGATGCGTTGGAGATACGAAGCGGTCGATTTTGAGCCCGGCGGAAAGGATCACGCCGCTCCCACGGGCTCTTACAGCAACTCCAAGATCATTTCCAAAAAGATCTTCGGATTTGAGCCTCCCATGTTCCAGGGCTACGAGTTCATCGGTATTAAGGGTATGACGGGCAAAATGTCCTCCTCCTCCGGTCTCAACCTCACGCCCGAAACCCTGCTCAAGCTTTATCAGCCCGAGATCATCCTCTGGCTCTATTCCAAGACCGATCCCACCAAGGCGTTTGACTTCTGCTTTGATGACGGTATTCTGCGTCAGTACTTTGAATTTGACAAGATGCTGACCGACGTGCGCGAGGGCAAAGCCACCGACGCCATCAAGGATATCATGTACAACTGCACCGTTGAGGGACGCGAGATCGAAACCGTTCCCTTCTCTCTCCTGGTACAGCTCGGCTCCATCGTCAACTTCAACGTGCCCATGCTGGAAACGGTGTTCCAAAAGATCGGTACGCCCTACACCGCCGAGCAATTCGCAGACCGTTTGGATCGCGCAAAGTTCTGGCTGGAGCAGTGTGCGCCCGATCAGGTCAACCGTCTGCGCATCACGCGCAACTTTGAGGTTTGGAATGCGCTGGACGAGAATGAAAAGAAGGCGATCGAGCTGCTGCACGCTTATATCGCCAAGGGCGGCTACACGCTGGATGAGCTGAACGCCGAGCTCTACGCGATCCCCAAGGCTGTTTGGGGCACCGAGATGAGCGACAAAGAGCTCAAGGGCATTCAGGGCGCGTTCTTCCGCAACGTGTACAAGCTTTTGATCGATAAAGAAAAGGGCCCTCGTCTGTACCTGTTCCTGTATGCCATCGAAGCAGAAAAATACGTCGGTCTTTTGGATTTCTCATATCCGCAGACCGAGGAGGAGATCGCCGCCGACACGCCCTGCGAGGAGTGCGCCCCCGAGGAAGAGGCTGCGCCCGAGGTGCGCGAGGCTGATCCCGTAGCGCCCGTGAAGGAGCAGGTCACCATTGACGACTTTGCAAAAATGGATTTCCGCGTTTGCAAGGTGCTCAAGGCAGAGTCGGTGCGCAAGTCGCATTCCTGCCTCAAGCTCACCCTGTTTGACGGCATTGGTGAGAGAGTGATCATGTCCTCGATCAAGGAGGAATATACACCCGAAATGCTTGTGGGACGCAAGATCATCGTATTTGCAAACCTCAAGCCCAACCGCATCTGCAACGTCAATTCCCAGGGCATGCTGCTTGCCGCAACCAATAACGCCTGCGGCTGCAAGATCATCTTTGTAGATGATTCCGTTCCCGAGGGAACCGCCATTCATTGATCAACCACCCAACGGGGAAAGGGACGAACACCCCTTTCCCCGTTCTTCATTTGAGCAAAAAGGAGATACCGCTATGCAATTCAAAATTCAAAACCCCATCAACGAAGGCTGGTACGCCGACCCCGAAGCGCGCTTTTACGATGGAAAATACGTGATTTATGCCACCAAGTCTTTGCCCTTTGACGAGCAAAAGAATCAGGTCTGCTTCACCTCCGAAAATCTGACCGATTGGGAACTGCACGACGACATCATCGATATGTCGGGCTTCCCTTGGGCAACGCGCGCCATCTGGGCACCTACCGCCATCGAAAAAAATGGCAAGTACTACTACGTGTTCGCCTCGGGCGACATTTATTCCACCGACGAAAAGGGCGGACTTGAGATTGCGGTTTCCGACTCCCCCACCGGTCCCTTCAAGGCGTTGATGGATCGCCCCCTTGTTAACGAGTTCTACAACGGCGCACAGCCAATCGACGCGCATCTGTTCAAGGACGATGACGGCACGGTCTACCTCTTTTGGGGCGGCTGGAGACATTGCAACCTCGCCATTATGAGCGAGGATATGACCTCCCTCGTTCCCTTTGAGGACGGTTCTCTTTGCAAGGAGATCACCCCTCCCGATTACGTTGAAGGTCCTTGCATGTTCAAAAAGGACGGCAAATATTACTTTATGTGGTCGGCAGGAGATTGGACCAAGGGCACCTACCGCGTCAACGCCGCATTTGCGGACTCCCCCTTCGGTCCCTTTGAAAACCATACCAGAGTTCTGGACTCCGGCGACGGCAAGCTTGCCAACGGACCCGGACACAACGGATATTTCTATCTCCCCGAGGAGGATCTTTACATCTGTGTGTACCACCGCCACCGCCCCGACATTGCCGACGGCAACGCGCGCTTTATGTGCCTTGACGTAATGCGCTTTGGCGAGGACGGCAGCATTCTGCCCGTTCAAATGACGCGCGGTTGGGAATATTGTGACGGCAAGATCACCGTACAGGAATAAATTCCTGCCCATGGAGGAAAAACGAATGATTTGGTCTATTTACGCAATGCTCGGTCAGAATATGTGGTGGCAGGATCACCCCGAGCTGGATTTTGAAGATGAGGCATGGGAAGAATTGATCCGCTCTGCCCATGAACACGGCTTTAATCAGATCGTCCTCGACCTTGGTGAGGGCGTACAATACGAAAGTCACCCCGAGTTGGCACGCAAAGGCGCATGGTCGCGCGCGCGTGTGCACGAGGAGGTAGCAAGGTGCCGCGACCTCGGCATTGAGTTGATTCCCAAGCTCAACTTTTCGGCAACACACCACATGTGGCTGGGCGAATACCGCCGCATGATGTCTACGTCGGTCTATTACAAGGTCTGCCGCGAGTTGATCGAGGAGGTGTATGAGTTATTCGAGCACCCCACCTACGTGCATCTTGGCATGGACGAGGAGGGCGATCCCCAATTTTTCAAGGAGCTTGACATGGTGCATTACCGCCAAGGGGAGTTGATCTGGCACGATCTCAAATTTCTGTGCGACTGCGTATTGAAGTGCGGTGCCAAGCCTTGGATCTGGGCAGATATGTGCATCTATCATCCCGATGAATTTCGCAAGCGCATCCCCTATACGGACGTCGTCCTCTCCCCGTGGATCTATTTTGCAGTCCGCCGCGAGCACTGGACGCTCATTTCCTCCAAGCAACGCTATATCGACTCCAACGAGGGAAAAATGGGATTGACCTACATGGAGGAAGCACCTATCTGGCAGGCAATGACGCATGAAGGCGTCAAAGCGGCAAACGACGGCTACGACACCGTTCCCTGCGCATCGGTATGGGGTGAATGCGAGTACTGCTCCGACGACGTGGTGGAGCATTTTATCAACAACTGCAATAACGAGCACCTCATCGGTTTTATGACCGCGCCCTGGATTCGCACCAATCTAAAACAGCTCGGTCAAATCAAAGCTTCCTTTGAAACCCTTGCCGCTGCAAGAGAAAAGTTTGTAAAATAGAAAAACGAAAATAAAATTTAGTGAGGAATTATCATATGAAGCTCAACGTCAATCTCAAGCTCTCGCGCGGCATGACCGCGCCCGAATACGCCACCCCGGGCTCGGCGGCTGTCGATCTGCGTGCCGCCCTGGAGGAGGATGAAGTCGTTACCATTGCTCCCGGTGCTCGCGCGCTTATTCCCACGGGGCTTTCCATTTCCCCCGAGTCCTCGGACTACGTTGCCGTCATTGCGGCACGTAGCGGCTTGGGAATTAAAAAAGGCGTGTCCCTTTCCAACGGGATCGGTGTGATTGACAGTGACTATCGCGGCGAGATCTGCGTCGGCTTGATCAATCACGGAGAGGAGCCCTTTGAGGTGCGCCGCGGTGACCGCATTGCGCAAATGATGTTTATGCCCGTGGTAAGCGCCGCCTTTACGGTGGTGGACTCCTTGGATGAAACCGAGAGAGGCGCGGGCGGCTTTGGCCACACGGGGATCAAATAACGTCCAATAGGAGGCTACTGATATGAAACCGATCAAGCATTACGACGTTGCCATAATCGGCGGTGGATTTGCGGGTGCAACTGCCGCCATTGCCGCCGCAAGACAGGGCAAGCGCGTCCTTCTGATTGAAAAATACAATGCCCTCGGCGGTGCCGCCGTGTACGATTTGGTCAACCCCTTTATGGCGTATTGGACCTGGACGCCCGAGGAGGATCGTCCCAAGGAAAAGATCCTGCTCAGCCGCGGCATTTTTGAGGAGATCGTGGATCGTCTGACTGCGGAGGGTGGCATGATCACCGATATGGTCTTTAACGAAGAAATTTTAAAATACGTTCTTAATACCATGGCTGTCGAAAGCGGCGTTCAGCTTCTGTATCAGACCTACGTTACGGGCGTTTTGATGGATGGTGAACGCATTCGTTCCGTCACTGTTTCCAACGTCTCCGGGACCGAAGAGATCGAAGCCGACGTCTTTATTGATGCCACGGGGGATGCAAACCTTGCCACCATGGCAGGCTGTCCCTTTACCCTTGGCAGAGAGAGCGACCACCTCTGTCAGCCCATGACGCTTTGCTTCCGTCTTGCAAACGTCAACAGCGACGACGTTTCCGACACGCGCCGACGCATCAATCTGCTCTATAAACAGTATCAGGCAGAAGGAAAGATCAAAAATCCGCGCGAAAATATCCTCTCCTTCTCCACCTCTGTCAAAAGCATCTGGCACTTTAACACTACGCGTGTGATCAAGCTGGATCCCACCAACGCCGAAGAGGTTACCAAGGCAGAGATCATCGCGCGCGAGCAGGTGATGGAGTTGTATCGCTTTTTGCGCGAGAATTTTGAGGAATTTCGTGAAAGTGTCCTCATTTCCACCGGCTTACAGATCGGTGTGCGCGAGAGCCGCATGATTGACGGTGAATACAAGCTGACACAGGAGGATCTGATCTCCTGCAAGAAATTTGAGGACGGCATTGCCGCCTCTTGCTACGACATTGACATTCACAGTCCCGACGGCTCGGGCACCAGCCACTATTATTTCCCACATGGGGAGTACTACACCATCCCTTACCGTTGCCTCGTTCCCAAAAAAGTGTCCAATCTTTTGGTGACGGGACGCTGTGTCTCTGCTACGCACGAAGCGCAGGCATCCTTGCGCATCATGCCCGTTTGTTCAACACTTGGTGAAGCGGCAGGCATTGGTGCCTCCTTGATGGTGGAAAGCGGATGCACGGCAAAGGACGTTGACGTCCCCCGCCTGCGCGCTTTGCTGGTGCAAAACGGTGCCGTTGTTGACTGATTTCGAAAAATGATTTGAAAGGAGATCTGCATGCGAACGGAGATCTACCGACGGCTGCTTGGTGCCTTTTCGTGGGAGCGCACCGTTTGCCGCGTCGTTGCGGCGTGGTGCTGTCTGATCCTTACAACGCTCAAGCCAACTTCCGATTTTATCCACCTTTCTTTTGCCCAAGGCACAAGCCTTTTGCAGGTGGCACTGGGAGTCCTCCTCTTCTTTGCCCTGCTTTCCGTTGCCGCCTTTTTCGGCACTCCCGTGAATACCGATGCCATTGCGCTTCTGATTTCATCCACCGTTTGCTTCCTTTGGTGGGGGTGCTTCTACAGCGGAGAGGCAAAGGGGCTGTTCCTGCTTTCTTCGATTGCGGTCTACAGTCTGTTCGTCATCTACTGTGTGCGTGCGCTGATGCCTCTTTTAGAGCTTTGGAAGCCCGGAAAACGCACGCGCCTTGGCGCTTTGATTTTTGCAGGGGTGATTTGCTGTACCGTGATTGCAACCTTTGGTTGCCTGCGCTACAGAACCTTTTCTACTCCCAATTTCGACTTTGGCATTTTTTGTAATATGTTCCACAACATGCGGGAAACGGGACTTCCGATGGTGACCTGCGAGCGCGATCAGCTCCTCTCGCACTTTGCCGTGCACATCTCCCCCGCGTACTACCTGTTCCTGCCCTTTTACTTTACGTTTCCCTCTCCCCTGACCCTACAGATCTGCCAAGCCGTTGTGCTTGCCGCAGGCGTCATCCCCGTCTACCTTCTGGCACGGCATTTTCAACTCTCCTCCAAGGTCACCATCCTTTTGACGCTTGCATACGCATTTTACCCTGCTATCAGTGCAGGATGCTTTTACGACCTGCACGAGAACTGCTTTTTGCCGCTGTTCCTGCTTCTGACCTTCTACTTTTTTGAAACCAAACGAACCGTACCCATGTACGTGTGCGCGGCGTTGGTACTGACGGTCAAGGAGGACGCGGCAGTCTACCTGCTCTTCTTTGCCATTTTCGTTCTGCTCTCGGAGCGCAAATATCTGCACGGTGCCATCCTTGCGGGCATGGCAGTTGGATATTTTCTCCTTTGCGGATTTCTGTTGGAGAAATACGGCACGGGCATGATGGTCAACCGCTTTGACAACCTGATCTACAATGACGAGGACGGGTTGCTTGGTGCCATCAAAACGGCGCTTGTGAACCCTGCGTACCTTTTGACGCAGCTCTTTTCGGCAGAGAACAAGAGTTGGGATAAGATCATTTACTTCGTTCAAATGCTCCTGCCCTTGGGTTTGCTCCCGTTTTGCACCAAGAAGGCGTCGCGCTGGCTGTTGGTAGCACCGATTTTGATCAACATGCTCACTATGTACGGCTACCAATACAACGTCGGCTTTCAATACCACTTTGGCATTACAGCGTTTTTGTTCTATGCGACCCTCAAAAATCTTCCCGAGATCGAAGCCGCCTCCGTGCGCCGCACACTCCTGAGCATTGCTGCGGCGGCATGCGTTTGCTGCTATGCCATAACCGTTCTTCCCTTTGTGAACTCATACACGGGCAAATGGATCCGCAGTCGCGACAGCTATCTGGAAATGGAGACGTTTTTGCAGGAGGAGCTCCCCGAGGATGCATCGGTAGCAGCGTCTACCTTCCTGCTTCCCCACATCTCGGATCGCTCCGAGATCTACGAGGTGGCATATCACGGCTACGCAAGCGACGTCGAATTCGTCGTCTTGGATCTTCGCTACGATTCCCACAAACCGTTTCTCAACGTCTACTCGGTGCTCGACTATGAAGAATACGCGCGCCTGGATAACCGCATACTGATTTTGCAAAAGAGCGCGGAATAGCCCCTTTGCAAAATGGTGCAATACCAAAAACGCCGTCGGGTCTCTGAAATCGGAGACCCGACGGCGTTTTATTTGATTCCTTTAATTATTCAACAGAAAGCAGTCATATCGAAGTCATCGACTTTGATATGAACATGAACAACCGATAAAATTCATGTCGATTATATCACTTTCCCTTACTTTTTACAGATGCTTTACATAAACGAAGATTATTTTAGAGGCTCGCATCATAGGCATATCGATGATTTCAGATCACGCACCGCAATCCGTGTCAAAGAGATCTCACCCTTTTCGTTGAAAACGCCCCAATAAACGCCCGTAAAGGTGGTAGGATGCGTTGCCTCGGTGCACAAAAGCGCCGTTTTTCCACGTCCCAATTCTACAAACGCACCGTCGGACTCATAAAAGAAGGTGTACCACTCGGCATCGCTTTCGATCTTCAAGCAAACCGCACCGTGATAATCGATCAAGTGACGTGCAATGATCACGTCGATATCCGCCACGCGCTTACGCAGGCAGACAAAATGCGCCTCCCCCTCTTTGGTAACAAAAACGTCATAATGGTAGTCACTCGTGTAAAACGCCGAAAGCCCCGCACACTGTCCTTCTTCGATCGCACCCTCCAGGTGAACCACCGTCTCCATGCAAAAAGCCTGCTGACGTACGGCAATCATCGTAGGATGCCCGCAAGAGGTAGAGAGCTTGTCTGCACCTCCGATCAGCGTCATGCGTCCATGCTCCAATTGGTAGCAAGCCCTATTCGGGTTGCGCACAAAGTTCCAATGCAGATCCAATTCCGCACCCTCAAAGCAATCCGTAAAATCAAGGCTGACGGGAGTGGGCGCAGGACCGGGAAGCGCGCCGTCCATTTCAAGGGCAATCCGTCCGTTCTCCCCCACTACCGGCCAACCGTTTTCATCCCACGTCATGGGAGACAAAAAGGTCTCTCTGCCAAGGTGATGCAGTTTGGCACGAGGAATTGGACGAATACCCAAGCAAACGAGCCACCAATTGCCGTTTTGATCCTCAACGATATCGGCGTGCCCCGTTGCCTGAATGGGTGCATAAAAATCACGATGCGAAAGAATGGGATTGTGGGGGCAGGGCTCATAAGGCCCGTAGATGCTCCTTGCACGTTGCATCGTCTCCATATGACCGTATTCGGTGCCGCCCTCGGCAAGCATCAGATAGTACCACCCGCCGCGCTTATAGATATGCGGTGCTTCGGCACAGCGTCCGCCACATCCAAAGGAGATGCGACGCGACGGCGTATGCATCTCTCCCGTAAAAGGATCGATCTCGCAAAGAAAGATACCGCTGCCATCGTTGCCTGCAGAGCCGTTGGAGACAAAATAGCACGTGCCGTCCTCGTCCCAAAACAGAGAGGGGTCGATACCGCGTTGCTTCACCCACACGGGCTCGCTCCATTTGCCGCGAATATCCTTGGTATGTACGATAAAATTGCCGCCTGCGTTTACGTTGGTGGTAACCATAAAAAACGTGCCGTCGTGGTAGCGCAAAGTCGGCGCGTAAATGCCGCCCGACGCCTTGACCCCCTGCAGGGGGAGCTGGGTATCGGTGGTCAGGCAGTAATTGATCTGCTCCCAATTGACAAGATTTTTGCTGTGAAAGACGGGAACGCCCGGAAAGAACTCGAACGTAGAAGTCACAAGATAAAAATCCTCACCCACGCGACAAATCGAGGGATCCGGATAAAAGCCCGGCAAGATCGGATTTTGGTATTTCATATTTCCAACGCACTCCTTGGTTTCTTGATAGAAATTACAATTCAATCGTTACTGCAACAACGAGCTGTCAATGTCAAATGTATCTTCTTTTTCGTATTCACGCACCGCAGACGAGTGGCTATACACGTTGTGCAAGAGCCCCATCATCATAAACAAAGAAAGCATGGAAGAGCCGCCGCAGGAGAGGAACGGCAGGGTGATACCAATCACGGGCAGCATGGCAAAGCACATGCCGACGTTCAAAAGGATCTGCACGATCAGCATGCCTCCCACGCCCACACAGATCAAGCCGCCGCAATCGGATCGACTCGCTGTCCGCGCGATCATAAAGATGCGTACGACCATGACGATGAAAATCATAATAACCGCCGCGCCGCCCAAAAAGCCGAATTTTTCGCACACGGTGGCGTAGATAAAGTCGGTATGCGAGGCGGCAAGTGCTTCGTAGTGCTCTCCCCCAAACACACCGTTACCAAACAAGCCTCCTGCGGCAATCGCTTCCTTACTGAGCAGGGGCTGCCAGCTGTATTGAGAGTCGGGATATGCCTCCGGGTTAAAGCCCACGATGATGCGCATTTGCTGATAATGGGCAAGCATCTCCCACAAAAAGGGGGAAAGGATCACCGCAAGAACTGCCACGCCGACAAAATACAAAGGGTGCAGCCCCGCGCAAAAGAGCATGATGGCAATGATGGAAAGATAGATCAGCGCAACGCCAAGGTCGCCCGACAAGAGGATAGGGGCAACGACAAGCAGGGCGTGCGCCGCCAAAAAAAGTACCGTGAGGGGACGGTTGATATGGTCACGCACCGAAAACAGGTGCTTGGAAAAGGTACAAATGAAGGCAAACTTGACAAACTCCGAGGGTTGGATCATAATGCCAACAAAGGGGATGACGAGCCAGCTTTTGTTGGAAGTCTCCATGTTCTCCCCCGAGCTTCCCACAATCAGCGTCAGCACCAGCAAAAGGACCGAGCCTGCCAGCATATACTTCCAAAGCTTTTCAACAATAGTGTGATAATCAAAATACGCCACCGCGACCGTGGCAAACACGCCGACTACCGAGATAAAGATCTGCATGCGGAGCTTGGACATACCAAAGTTATCTGCCGCTCCCCAAACCGTGATAATACTGATAAGAGATAGGAGCGTGGCACATACAAACAAAACGGGATCGATATTCAAAATTGCTTCTTTAACAATTCCTTTCAGCCGTTCCATGGCTCCTCCTTCCCTTTTTCTACAAGAATCTTACTTTTATTATACCTTACTTTGCGTTGGATGTCAAGGACATTCATCAAACTTTCAAAAACGCCAAGGGCAGACCTCACACAAAGCGGTGGGATCTGCCCTTGATTTTGGTTCAAAAGGGTTTTATATTACTTTACCAGCTTTTCAAAGGGACATACGTTGTTGATCAGTGTGGGCAACAGACGTACGGCAAAGCGGAACTCGGTTTCGTTCAGGCGCAATTCGGGATCCAGCTGAGGGCCGCAGGAATTGGAGCCGATGCCGCTGTGGCGATAATCGAGATGCACCACGGTTTCGGCAAGGGGCTGCAATTCAAAGTCATGTGCGGCCTCGGTCAGCTGCTTGGTAGTAAAGTGCGAGCAGTTGAAGCTGAAGGACTTGGATGCCTCGGTGTTGGTGGCAAGCAAGCCCTGACCTGCGCGGTTGGAGACCTCTACCCAGCGCGTTTCGGTATGCGCCATGTTCTCCTGCGGATGTACATAGTGCTCAAAGTGCTCGGTGACGCTTGTGGAATAGCGGCTGACACGGGATGCATTCTTCTTATCAAGATAGGACTCAACGGGGCCGCGTCCGAAGTATGCCAGTTGCTCGCAATCTGCGGGCATCTTGAATTCCACACCAAAGCGAGGCAGGAACGCCTTTTCCTTTTCCACCTTAACGTTCATATCCAGCACAACGCCCTCGCCGCGCGTAAAGACGTACGTAACGTCAAGCTTGATCAGCGGACGCTTTGCGGAGGCTCCCATCGAAAGAACGGCTACCACGCGGATCTCATTTTCGGTTACGTCAGTCAGCGTGCAGGAATAGCACTTGACCGCCATGCGATGATAAAAGCTTGCGAACCACTCATTTTTGACGTTGCGGTCATTATCGGTAGGCGCGCGCCAGATGGTGGGCACCACGGGGGAAGCCAAAAGCTCCTTGCCGTTGCCGATCATAGAGGAAAGCAAGCCGTGTACGCGGTCGATGGTATAGATATGGTCGCCGTCATGGATGACGATCTCGTTGGTGCGGTTGGTGGCACTGAAGCGTTGCTTCATAGGAGCACGTGCGGCAGGAGCCATTGCGGCGCAATCCAGTTCTACCTGCTCAAAGCCGACCTCATATCCCGCATCCGCCCATGCGGTTGCCTCGTTGGAGCGGAAATAAAGGTTGAGGTAGCAGAAGCCGTCCAGCGTAGCGAGATCTCCCAGCTTGAGTGCATACGTGCGGTGATGCTGAGGTGCGATGTTCAGTTCGGTGATGCGTCCCTGACGAACCACGCGACCGTTGCGCTCCACTGTCCAATACAGATCCAGGTCGGAAAGTGACTTAAAATAACGCAGGTTATGCAGGGTGACCGTGCCCTTTTCGGGATCAAACGCCGTCATGCGGCAGGGGCGGAGCACCTGCTTCAATTCCAGCAGTCCCGTGTGAGGACGGCGATCGGGATACAGCAAGCCGTCCACGCAGAACTCACCCGAGTGCGGATGGTTGCCCATATCACCGCCGTAGATGAACTTCGGATTGCCAACCTCTCCGATGTCGACCGAATGATCCAGCAGCTCCCATACGCAACCGCCGAAGAAGCTGTCGTAGCGATAGATGGTCTGCCAATATTTTTCCAGATCCCCGGGGCCGTTACCCATGGCGTGCGAGTATTCGCAAAGGAAGAAGGGCTTTTCCATCATAGGATTGGTAAGATAATCCTTTACGATATCATCGGCATGCGGATACATACGGCTGTCGATATCCACGTAGTCCACAGTGATGGGCATCTTTTTGCGCACGGCGGGGTCAGCCTCATCATAGCGGCGGCGAATGGCGCGGCGCGATGCATCCTCGCTGTGCACGATGCATCCGGGCATGCGCTTGTGAAAATAATCTGCCATGTGGCGATGGTTTTGACCAACGCCACTCTCGTTACCCACCGACCACATCAAAACACAGGCGCGGTTCTTATCGCGCTCCATCATGCGCTCGGCGCGGTCAAGATATGCCTCGGTCCATTCGGGGCTATCGGTCAACTGATCCCAGTTGCCAACGTCGCCGCCAAAGCCGTGCGTTTCGATATCTGCCTCGTCGCATACGTAAAAGCCGAGACGGTCACACAGCTCCAAAAAGCGCGGATCGTTGGGATAGTGACTGGTACGGATCATGTTGACGTTATGTGCTTTGATGATGTAAAGGTCGCGGAGCATATGATCCATAGGAGTAGCTCCACCGAGGTAGGGGTGGCTGTCGTGACGGTTAACGCCCTTACCCTTGACCTTTTTGCCGTTGACGTAGAGGACCTTGCCGATCACCTCGTAGCGGCGCAGACCCACCTCTTGCATGATGTGCTCCTCACCGCAGGTAAGGTACAAACGGTACAGCGCAGGCTGCTCGTCATTCCAAAGCACGGGAGCATCCACGTCAATGGAAAAGCCTCCCTTGCCATCCACATGGCAAACGCCGCTTGCCACCTCGGCTCCATCGGGCGAGATCAGGCGGTAGGCAACGTCGGCATTTCCGTTCAGCTCCAGCTCCGTTTGCACGGTCGCCTTGGAAAAATCGTCGTTCAAGGTGGGGCGCACGTAAATATCCTCTACGTGCACGCGGTCACGCAGGAGCAGATAGACCTCGCGGAAGATACCGGAGGAGCGGATCTTGTCCTGATCCTCCAGATAGGAGCCGTCACTCCACTTGAGCACCAGCACCTGCAGGCGGTTGGTGCCTTCGGTCAGATAGTCGTTGAGTACGATCTCGCTGGTCATGTGGCTGACCTGGCTGTACGCCGCAAACTTGCCGTTGACGTAGAGATAGAAGCAGGAATCCACGCCCTCAAATACGATGCGGATCTGCTTTTGGGCAAGGGTTGTGCCGTCAATTTCAAAGCTTCTCTCGTAAAGTCCGCAAGGGTTATCCACGGGGACGTAGGGCGGATCGACCGGAAAAGGATATTCGATGTTGGTATAGTGCGGCGTATCATAACCGCGTCCCAGCGCCAGCTGCCAGCTCATGGGGACGTTTAAGCGATCCCCCTCGTACGGCACCCAATCAGCTGCGGTGAAATCCGGCACCTTGTAGAGCGCATCGTAATAGCGGAAGCTCCACTCACCGCAAAGAGAGAGGAAAGAATCGGAATTTGCGCGATTGCAGGTCTCTGCCGCAGCGTCGCTTTGATACGGAATAAAATACGCGTGCGGTTTTTCACAGCCTACGTGCAAATGCTTTGGCGACTCGTGATAAAGAAATTCAAGCATAACAATATCCTTTCTGTTTATCGGAATTAAAAATAAGTTTCCAAGAATATTATGACATATTTTCGCTTGGTTGTCAATATAAAAATTCTGCGAAATGGGAATATCCTACACAGAGAATCAGCTGATAAGCCCGTTTTCGAGATGGAAGGTATTTTGAACGTGCTCCAAAAGCCGTGGATGGTCGGCAAGCGTCGCATCCTCGCTCAGCAGCGCCCGTGCATCCTCGGTCGCCTCCTGCAACAGCGTCACGTCCTCGCCCGCATCCGCCAAGCGGAAAGTAAGACCTCCGCTCTGCCGCACGGTATCGTCATTTGCCGCGGCAAGAAAATCGCCCGGACCGCGCTGTGCCAGGTCCTGCTCGGCAATGAGATAGCCGTCGTAAGTGGTGCGCATGACCTCAAGGCGTTGCTTGGAGGTCTGCGATACACTCGTTCCGTCCCCACCCATGACCAGAATACAATAGGACTTTCGCTTACCTCTGCCAACGCGTCCGCGCAACTGATGCAATTGAGAAAGTCCGAAGCGTTCGGCGTTTTCAACAATCATCAAGCACGCATTCGGAACGTTGACGCCAACCTCGATGACCGTGGTGGAAACAAGGATCTGCACCTCTCCGTTAGCAAAATTCTGCATAACGAATTCCTTTTCTGCACTCTTCATTTTACCGTGCAAAAAGGCAACGCGCAGGTGCGGAAAGCTCTTTTGCAGCTCTTCGGCGTAGGCAACCGCCGCCTTCAAAGGTGGCTTTTCCTCACGCATTTCACCTCCGTCACCGATCTGTGAGAGCATGATCTCCTCGGGCGCGACCTCCTCTTGCTCCTCAACGGCGGGGCAAACCACGTACACCTGCCCTCCACCGTCGATCTGCTTTTGAATGAACCCGTTCAGGCGCGCGCGATAGGACTCGTCCACCACAAAGGTGTCTACCCTTTGACGCCCCGGAGGCATCTCGTCAATTTTTGAAATATCCAATTCTCCGTAAAGCACCAGGGCCAGCGAACGCGGAATGGGCGTGGCACTCATGACCAGAAGATGCGCACGTGCGTTCTTTTCGGCAAGCTTTGCGCGCTGACGTGCGCCAAAACGGTGCTGCTCGTCGGTAACGATCAAGCCGGGAGCGGAGAACTCCACCCCCTCCGACAGCAGCGCGTGTGTTCCGATGACGATCTGCAGGCGCGCCAAAGGGTCGTGACTTGCAAGAGACGCCTTGATCCGCCGCTTTTCCGCTGCAGGAGTAGCACCGATCAAAAGTGCGCAGGAGTAGCCCATAGAGGCAAATATCGGTTCAAGGTCGCTGTAGTGCTGGCGTGCCAGAATCTCGGTGGGTACCATCAGCACCGCCTGGCGTCCGTTTTGTACCGCAATCAGCATTGCCGCCGCCGCGCAAACCGTCTTTCCGCATCCAACGTCGCCCACCAGAATACGGCTCATCGGCACGTTCTTTTGCATGTCTGCACGAATACTGTCGATCGCGCGCTTCTGTGCCCCCGTCAGCTCGTATGGAAGCGTACGTAAGAGCGGCGTAACGTCTCCGTTTTGGCATGCGGGCGCACCCAGGGTCTTTTCCTTTCGATGCGTGAGTGCCGCACCGAGAGAAAAGCAGAAAAACTCATCGTACACCAAGCGTCTGCGCGCGGCGGCAAGTGCCTCCCACGATGAGGGCTTGTGAATGTTGCGCTCTGCATAGGAGAGCGTGCAAAGTGAGCGGCGTTGCAACAACGATGCAGGTAAAGGATCCGCAGCATCGGCTGCCAACAGCTCCAGCGCCGCGCTGACGTCCTTTGCGATCTGCTTTGGCGTAATGCCTTCCGTCATGCGGTAAACCGCCCACAAGGGAGGAAGCTCCGCCGTCGGCGTCCACGGCTCTGCCACGGGTGAGGACATGCTGTATTTGCCGCCCTTGCGCTCCACCTTGCCGAAAAAGCGGTAGATAGAGCCAATGCAAAATTGCGATTTTAAATAATCCTGATTGAAATAAACGATCTCGCAGGAGCCGCTGTCGTCAAAGGCACGGAACTTTAAAAAAGATTTGTGAGAGCGCAGACGTACCACACGCGCTTCGGTTGCTACCGTCAGAATCAAGGCGCTCTTGCCGTCGGGACGCGCCTGTTCCAGCGTGACGATATCTCCGCGATTCTCGTATGCGCGCGGATAGTGCAAAATCAAATCTCCCAGCGTGTAAATACCCATTTTGGCGTAATGCTCAGCTTTGACGCGTCCCACGCCACCAAGCACCGTAATGGGGGATTCACGTGTGACTCCCATCTCTCTCCCCTTTCCCGATCCGCCTGCGAATCGAACGTTTGTTGCTTTAATTATATCCTAATTTTATTCTTTTGTCAATATTTTGCAATTTTGTTTTGCGCAAAATGTTTTTCATTTTTCATGCATAACGCAATCACATTCACACATACTAAAAGCGGTCGGAATTGCACGTGCCATACAAGCATTGCAGCTTCCGAAATACGCAAAGGAGAAACGAACATGGTACTGGATCGCATTGCGTTGATTCTGACAATTGTAGGCGCCTTGAACTGGGGAAGCATTGGACTGTTTCAATTTGATATCGTGGCATGGATCTGCGGCGGACAAGCCTCTCTTCTGAGCCGTATCATTTATACCGTTGTTGCTTTGGCAGGGATTTGGTGCATCTCGCTGCTGTTTCGTGCACGCGAGACCTTTGACAAGATCGAGGAATAACAAAAAGCAGGGGCAGAATCCCAAACCGAGATTCTGTCCCTGTGAATTTTTATTTATTCTGCCGCGTCGGGCACGTACTGCGGATTCTTGAATTGCTCCAAGGTGATCTGCATTTCTTCCTCGGCGATGTCAATGTTGTTCATTCTGGAAGCATACGGGTTGCTGGCGATCGTATCCAAAGTAGTGAGCAACTCGGAAAATCCGCCCCAATTATAAATGGTTGCAATATCGTAAACCATTGAGGTTCTGATGATATCCATGCACGCACGGGAGCCCTTGTCGGTTGCAACCGTCATGTACATGGTCTTTTGATAGTAAGCGTCCATGGTGGAGTCCTCCATGCCGGAGTAGACTGCCATTGCCTGCAGCATGTGCGCCGCATTGGTTTCGTTCTCGCACATCTGGGGAATTGCCCACAGGTGAGCGGTCTTACCCTCGAAGCAAACCAAGCTATAGTATTTTTCCTGTCCCAAATCGTACATCGGTGTGGGAAGAATGCCGTACTTGTAGTATTCGCCGGTGTAGTACTGCGTGCGGACGTCCCAAAGAATAAAGTCTACAAAAAGGACTTTACCCGTTTTGATGTAATTCATACGGGTTCCGTTCTGGTAGGGCAACCAAGGATTGAGTACGCGGTTGAAGTTCTGATAAAGGTAATCGAAAACCTCGTGCTCAAATTCCTTGTTGATGGAGAACTCCAGATATCCATCCTCGTCTTTTGTGGTGATGCGCGCACCCGTGCTGTAGAAATAATACAGGGGAGTGTAGAGATACTCATAATAACCAATGGTGTCACCGACTTCTGCGTTCAGTGCCCCATCCGACTTGTTAACGTCCACGTTTGCAATTTCCGCAATGGTGAGCAGAGTATCCATATCCCACTTATACTCGGTAACGATCTGATAAGGATCGGCATAGTAGTCCTCACCGAACACGTCAACGATCTCTTCGGCGTAATCCTCGTACAGATCTATGTTGACAATGGTGGACGCCGTGTTATCCATTGTAGAAATATTCATATCTCCGCTTAGATAATACAGCTTACCGCCCATAGCAAGCTCTCTGACTGAGTTCTGGTCAAAGGAGGGATGCGTCAGGTCAACGAAATCCATGGAGTTGATGTCCTTGAGCAGATTGGAGGTTGCAGCCGATGCGGCAGACAGCGCCATGATAATGGTCAGATCGTACTTTTGAGAGTTGCTGTACTGGTCCTTCAATTCTGCAAACATATCGGGGCCTGCATCAACCTGCACAATACGGCAGTGATAGTTTTCCTGAATGCTTTGGTTTCTGGAATAGACGGCAAAGGAAAGAGCATCCTCGCTGGTTTCCGCCACCCAAAAATCCTCACACCAAAATCCACGGTTGAACGTTTCCTTGGAGCGAACGTACGCCCTGTAAAGGTACTCACTTCCATCGGGGTTTCTTAAATCCACGGGCTCAAGGTAATCGGGATCTTTTTTTGTTGTGTCCTCCGGATTCTCGCCGGGGTTCTGATTGTTGTCGTCGGCAGTGGTGGTTTCGCTTGCGCCGGTATCGCCGCAAGCTGCAAGGCAGGGCACGATCATCAGAAGTGCCAGCAGTAAAGCAAACACTTTGGTCAAGATTTTCATACTTTGATCTCCTTTATCCTAAAAGTAAAGCCAATGTCGCAAAAGCGGATTGGTATATAGTAATATTGTAACATCTTTTCTCTCCTTTTTCTATTGCATTATGTGCTTTATACTTGTCATAATGTAACCAAAAGGAGGAAATGCAACCACATACGCAAGAGCAACACAGCCTTGATAAATCGCAACTTTCCATGCCGCAATCCACAAATCCAACGCATGCAAAAAAACATTACCGCAACAATTTTTACCATATGTGTCAGTGGGCAGAATCCAAAATTTGGATTCTGCCCACTGTGAATTTTTCATTTAATTTGCTGCGTCGGGTACGTACTGCGGATTTTTGAACTTCTCCAAGGTAAGGTTCATTTCTTCCTCAGCTACGTCGATGTTGCCGATCTTAGAGGGATACTGATTGCTGTTTACCGTATCAATATCACCGATCATCTTGAAGAATCCGCCCCAGTTGTAAAGCTGTGCAATATCGTAAACCATGTTGTTCTTGATGATATCCATGCACTCGCGAGAGCCCATATCGGTAGCAACGGTCATATACATGGTCTTTTGATAGTACGCATCCATGGTGGAGTCCTTCTTACCGGAATATACCGCCATGATCTGGAACAAGCGTCCTGCCTTTGTCTCATCATTACACATCTGCGGAATTGCCCACAGGTGGGTGGTGTTACCGTCAAAGCATACGGTGCTGTAATATTTCTCCTGTTCCTCATCGAACATAGGAGTGGGAAGAATACCGTACTCGTAATATTCGCCGGTGTAGTACGACTTACGAACGTCCCACAGAATAAAGTCTACGAACAAAACCTTACCGGTCTTGATGTAAGGCATACGAGTAGAGCTCTGCTTGGGAATCCAAGGATTGAGCGTCAGATTGAAGTTCTTGTAAAGATACTCATAAACCTCTTGGGCATAATCGTCATCAATTGCGAATTCGAGATAGCCGTCCTCATCGGTCCTTGTAATGCGCGCACCGGTACTATAGAAATAGTAGGTGGGGGTGTAGTAATACTCGTAGTAGCCGACCGTATCACCTACCTCGGGATTAAGCGCACCGTCTGCCTTATTGATGTCCACGTTTGCAATCTCGGCAATGGTGAGCATGGTATCCATGGTCCAATACTTTTCGGTGACGATCTTATAGGGGTTACCGAATACTTCATCGCCAAAGGCATCTACCAATTGCTCGGCATAGTCACGGTACAGCTCCAGGTTGACAATGGTGGACGCCGTGGTATCCATGGTGGAAATGTTCATATCTCCGCTGAGGTAATAGGTCTTTCCGCCCATGGAGAGATCCTTAATAGAGTTCTGGTCGAACGCATGGTGCGTCAGATCAACGTATTCCATGGATTGGATGTCCTTGAGCAGGTTTGCCGTAGCCGCGCTTGCTGCGTTGCCGGCAAGGATAATGGTAAGGTCATACTTTTCGCCGTTGCTGTAAAAATCCTTGAGCTCCGCATACATGTCAGCATTCTCGGCATCGGTCTGTACGATACGGCAATGGAAGGTCTCCTGGATCGTCTGGTTTCTGGAATAAACCGCAAAGGAAAGTGCATCCTCGCTGGTTTCCGCTACCCAGAAATCCTCGCAGTAAAAGCTGCCGTTCGGCACAGCCTTAGACCGCACGTACGCGTTGTAAACATAGTCCTGCCCGTCAACACTCAGGTCAATGGGCTCGATGTAGTCGGGGTCTCTTTTTGTGGTATCTTCGGGGGTCGCACCCGGATTTTCCCCATTGTCGTCAGCGGTGGTGGTGTCGCTTGCGCCGGTGTTGCCGCATGCGGCAAGGCAAGGCACGATCATCAAAAGCGCCAACAAAAGGATCGCGATTTTGGTCAAGATCTTCATCATTCTTCTCCTTTTTATTTTTTATGGAAGAAGCCTCCATATGGTAAATTATATCAAATTTCCATGCACATGTCAATTATCAAAACACACAAAAATCCCCTTTCGCTTTTGTGCATTTTCACAGTGAAACGAAAGGGGATGCGTATTCAATTATTCTTACCTCTTGTATAACGCACGCCTGCCGAGAGCTCCTCCCCCAGCAATTCGGATACCGTAACCACGTCAAAGCCCATTTCGTGCAAGCGTGCAAGAATGATAACGGTTGCTTCGTATGTATTGTTGTAGATATCGTGCATCAGAATAATGTCTCCATCTGATACATCCGCAAGTGCGTTTTGCACGATCGCGTCGATCTGCTCGGTGTCGCCCTCGGGAGAGCGGAAGGTATAATCAAGGGTGTCCACACTCCAATTGATGATTGCGTACGGGCTCTCTCGCACGCGTTGCTCGGAGATCGCACCGCCGATGGGACGCATCAGGCGGATCTCGTAGTCGGGCAGCTTTTCCAGAATAGCGCGTGCGGTATTGGAAATCTCGTACTCGTAGCGTTCGTCGCTGCAGGAGCTGTATTTGACCGACATTTCGTGCGTATAGCCGTGAATGCCGATCTCGTTACCGTTTTGCGCGGCGTACACCATGGCGTCGCCGCCGCGGTACTCCGTGCCGTCCACACGGTTCCCCACCACAAAAAACGTGGCGTGATAGCCGTATTTGTTCAATTCATCCACGATCAGCTTGGTGCGCACGTTGTGCGGTCCGTCGTCAAAGGTAAGTGCCACACGCGGTCGCTTGGGTTGCGGAGCTTGCGGCTCCCGTGTCCCCACCTCGCTTTGCGTGTCGCTGACGTATTCGGATCGGTTTCCCGAAGCGCTGCAGCCGCCAAGGGATGCCAAAGTCAAAAGCACGAGCAGGCAGAGTGCCGCTGTGCGAAGTAACCGTTTTTTGATTGATGTCACGTTGTTCTCCTGTTCTGTATGCAAAGGGGCTACTCGTCGTCCGAGTAGCGAGGTTCAATGCGATAAAAATCCAAGATTGGGATGAGGATCAACGCCGTCAGTCCTGCGTTAAATCCTCCGTTGTAAAGCACGAAGCCGCCGTGCATTGCCGCAGTAGAATTGCAAATAATTGCACTGACAAGCCCTGCCAGAATGCCGTATTTCCAGCCGTACTTTCCCGCAATGGGGCAAAGTCCGGTTGCAAATGCCAAGCCGTTGATATATGCTTGTGTGGAAAGCGTCCATGGGATATCGTTTCCAAAAATGGTGCAAATGCCGCACACAAGCAAAAACAGCAACACGTAGCCGCCCGCAATGGGTGCCACGTTTTTGGGGTGCTGTCCGTCAGCCGAAAAGGTCAACGCGGCAAAGGTGACGCCCACCGTAGGGCCCGTAAATCCAACGCCGTCCGGCAAGAACGGCAAAAGGACGGGGAGCAGAAAGATCAGATTGAGATATGCAAGGATGCAAAAGCCGTACACGCCAAAATTGATAAAGCAGAGTGGCATGCCGTATTTATCGGCAAAGTCCAAGCCGTAGCCCGTGCATTTGAGCAGCTCCCCGTATCCGTGAAAACGCCTACCGTTAAGAAAAAATCCCAACAGCACCGACAGCGCAAAAATGATGGCAAAGAAGAGATCCATAAACACCCAATAGGAGTGCCCGAAGGACTCGTACAGCGCATTCTCGCCCAACACGGCATCGGGTGGCTCGATTCCTAAGGTACTATACAAGAAGCAGTACACAAAAATGCCAAACATGCCAAGCGCAAGCCCTGCCTTATACATATTGAATCCGCGGTGCATTGCCGTGGTTCCCGGCAGGAGCGCCGGCACCAGAAATCCCGAGACAAAGCCAAATACCAAGGACAGCCCCAAGCCGACCACGTTGACCTCTGCCCCAAAGAGCGGCAGATAAATGCCGAGTGGGTAACAGAATAAAAAGTCGCTGATAAAGGGGGCAAGTGCCGTGGAAAACATTGCCACGTGCAAATTTTTGCGCAATGGATTGCGCGTGACAAAGCAATAGATGATGACTCCGATAAAGGGCGGCCACATGTTGATAAAATTCAAGCCGTAAAAGCAATGCGCGATAACAAGGATGTACGCCGCAAAGGTAGTTGACGACGCACGCGTGCGGCTAATGAGGATCAGGATATTGCAGGCAAGTCCGCACGCACCCGCATTGAAGAGCGTGCTTGCAAGGCAACCGACGCGGAAGTAGTCGGTGACCAGCTTTGAGGGGCTGGTGCAAATGCGGAAGAGGTTCTCCCAAAGTGTTACACGGTCAATACCCGTGACGTACATAGCAATGGGAACCGCTCCTAAGAATGCAAGACTGAGAAAAAGCGCAAACAGAGAGAACGCGATACTGTTTTGCGACGCGCGTCGATCTAACAACGCATCCCCCTCACGGTCGGTTTTCATGTTGTTTCTCCAATCTGTCAAAATCATACCCCGTACCCGGGGAACGATGCGAAAGGATACCGCATGGTACCCTCTCGCATCCGATCGTCTTATTTATTTTCCGGCAACGCTCATGCCGCGCACCAATACGTCGGGAGCGCCAAAGACCGTACTGCCGCCGGGGAAGCCCCAACGGACCTCGTTGCCAAGCGAGTCGATCTGCTTGAGCAGATCAAAGAAGTTGCCTGCCACAGTAAAGGATTTGATCGGCTCGGCTCTCTTTCCGTCGCGGATCATAAAGCCCGCGCTCTCGATGGAAAAGTCGCCCGTAACCGAATCCGCGCCCGCGTGGAAGCCCTTGCACTCGGTGATATAAATACCGTTACCCGCCTTTTGGAAAAGCGTATCCAGGTCATCCTCACCTGCCATCAAGCCAAAGTTGTAGGGCGCAATGGAGACGGGAGAGGCATATCCGCCCTTTTGTCCGTTACCCGTGGATGTCACACCTGCCTTTTTAGCGGTGGTGAGATCGTACAAAAGCGTTTTGAGCACACCGTTTTCGATCACGGCGCGGCGCGCGGTTGCAACACCCTCACCGTCAAACGGCGTTTTTACGGGTGCGCCCTCTCGCATGGGATCGTCAATGACGTTGACAAACGGTGCCGCGATCTGCTCCCCTTCCTTTCCCGCAAGCAAAGAAAGTCCCAGCTGGGCGTTTTTGGCGGAAAAGACCGAGGAAAATACAGACAAAAAGCTGCGGAACTCCCTGCCGTCAAACACGATATTGTATTTGCCGGAATCTACTACGGTGGCACCGATCTTATCAAGTGCCTCTTGTACGACGCGTGCGGAAAGATCGCCCATAGAAGCATAATCCGCTCCTACTGCAAAATCAAAGCCCTCCTGCGCCTCCTCGCCATCGCGCACTACGGCAGATGCATACGCGCCGCTCATGCCCGTGCGATTGGAAAGAGACAGACCGTTCGAGTTATACAGATGCACCTCTGTTACCGAGGACATGGCAACCGACTGCGTTCCGTCGGAAACCTTGTCGCTTTGCGCATAGGTGTCCTTTTGCAGGCGCAGTGCCGTATCGCGAATGACCGTTGCGTCGGTCAGCTTGACGGCAGAGCCGTCGATCTTTGCGTATTCGGGAGAACCCTCGAAAATAAAGACCTCGTCCTCACTATCGATGCATTGCGCGTTGGAGATGGCGTTTTTGACCAGCTCCTCCATGGCGTCCTCGGTCATCAATTGACCCGAAGCATAACCCATTTTGCCGTTTACGATGCAACGGAAGCAAATGCCGCCGCTGACGCTGGAGGCAAACGCGCTGATCTCATCCTTGAGGGTCTCGGCGCTGACGCTTTCGCTGACCTGGTGATAAATTTCATATTGCTCGATGCCTGCTTTTTTTGCGGCGGCAACGAGTGCTTCTTTCATTTGTTCAAACAACATATCAACGACCTCCTACCGTAATGGACGATACGCGGATGAGCGGCTGACCCACGTCGGTGGGAACGCTTCCGCTGGCGGAACCGCACATACCCTGTGCGCGATCCAGATTTTGTCCTACCATGTCGATGTTTTGCAGGATCTCGGAACCCGTGCCAACCAACGATGCACCGCGTACAGCCTCGCAGATCTTACCGTTACGCACGATATACCCCTCGGCAACCGAGAAGTTAAACGCGCCCGTCAGAGGATTGACCGATCCGCCGCCCATCTTTTTGCAGTACAGACCGTACTCCATGGACGCGATGATGTCCTCGTTTTTATCGGGACCGTTGTCGATATAGGTGTTGGTCATACGGGAGGTCGCCTCGTACTCGTAGCTCTGACGGCGTGCGCTTCCCGTCATGGGGAGTCCCATGCGGCGAGAGCCGAGACGGTCGATCATATAGCTCTTGAGGATTCCGTTTTCGATCAGTACGTTCTTTTGCGTGGGCGTGCCCTCGTCGTCAATGTTGACAGAACCCCATGCACCGGGGATGGTGCCGTCGTCGATTGCGGTCACCTTGGGGTTTGCGATCTGCTGACCGAGCTTGCCCGCCATTTGAGACGCACCGATGGCGACCGAGGTCGCCTCCAGAGAGTGTCCGCACGCCTCGTGGAAAATGACGCCGCCAAAGCCGTTTTCAATGGCAACGGTCATCGTTCCTGCAGGGCAATAGTCAGCACCCAGATTGACCATAGCGGAACGGGATGCCTCGCGTCCGATTGCCACGGGATCGACCAGATCGAAAAATTCAAGTCCCATACCGGCACCGGGACCGTTGAAGCCGGATTGGTTTACGCCTGCGGCGCTTGCCACGGAGGATACCGCCATGCGCGTACGAATGTGGCGGTCGGTGGTGTAAAGTCCCTCGGTGTTGGCAACGAGGATGGTATGATCTACGCCTGCCAGCGTACCGCTGACCTGCGAGATCGCCGCATCGTATTCTTTTGCCGCAAAGCAGCCGGCACGCAGCAGATCTGCGCGGATCTTCGCATCCACGCTTGTGGGAATCACCTTTGCGGGGTGAATATTGGGGAACATACGCTCACGGAGCACAATGCTTTCCTCCGCGCGCATCTCTCCCATTGCTGCCGCTACGGAGCGAGCGCATTTCAAGAGTCCCTCACGCGAGGTATCGGACGTGCTGGCAAACACCGTTTTGGTTCCCAAAAAGGCTCGGATGCCAACACCCGAAATCAGGTTGTCAGTCACACGGTCGATCTTACCGTCCACCATGCTGATGCTGTTGTTACGGGTGATCTCACCGTAAAGCTCTACAAAATCGGCACCGCCGCCCATGGCGCAAACGAGTACCTCTTCAGCCAATGCTTTTGAAATCATCTTGTTTCTCACTTTCTATATTCTTGATTATTGTTTTCGATTTTCCGCTTCGATCAGTGCAGGAAGCTCCCACAAGGTATCGATGCAATGCCACAAAAGCGGACGCAGATCCTCGGAACAGGGGAGCAGGTCGGGAACCATCACCGTGTACATACCTGCCGCATGCCCTGCGAGCACACCGTTTCTGGAGTCCTCCGCTACCACGCATTGCTCCGCTTGCACGCCAAGCAGCTTTGCCGCGCGCAAAAAGATCTCGGGGTGGGGCTTACCGTTTTTGACGTGGTCTCCCCCGATGATAACATCAAAGCAGCCGTCAATGCCGTGTCGCTTCATCAGATTCGTCGCGTATTCACAGGATGAGGAGGTGGCAAGCGCTGTACGGATCCCCATTTTGCGCAGGGTAGCAAAGATTTGCGGTACCCCCGGCTTCAAGGGTGGCGGAGCCGCTTCGAGCGCCTGCATCAGGTACGTATGCCGAAGCTCTCGGAATTCCTCAAAGGGGAAATCCTCCCCGTAAGTCTTGAGGCAATGCGCGCGTATCGTTGGCATATTCATGCCGGAGATAGCCAAAAAGAAGGCATCCCGATCCAAATCCAGATGCATCTCATCCATAGCTTTCTCCCAACACGCGTGATACAACAGCTCGGAATCCAACACTGTTCCGTCCATATCAAATAAAACCGCTTGAATCATATCGCCCTCCGCTTGTCCTCTTCCCTATTATTGTAACACAAACAAAGTCAAAAAACAATGCAATTGGGGAATATTTCTAAAAATTATTCGTTTTTTGCAATCGTTCTTTGGGAAGAGACGAGATTGCGGGACAATTAAAGCAGGAGCGACCTTCTTTGAAAAAGGTCGCTCCATAACACATTTATCTAACACTTTTCACATCATACCTCAAAATGCCGACCACGATGGAAACGAGGTTGAGCACCTCGCAGATGATGGCGCCGACCGAAAAGCAGATGATATTATAGGTCAGCCACAGGGGCGAGGAGAACAATCCGTAAAAGCGCACCGATTTTGCATCGTTGCAACGAAAGCTGACAGTGGTCAGGATCATTGCGATGACGGGAAGTAGCTCCACCACGGGCGTCCAGCCCACAAAAGGCTTTTCAAACAGCGTGAACACTGCCACGTAAGAGAGCACGAACAGCGCGCCAAAGCCATACACCCACGCCACGTGCTTGGCGCGGAAGGTCTGCTCCTTCATATACACGATCGCGCGGAAGATACCGATCGCATTGAGCAAACCGCCTGCGAAAGCTCCCAGCATAAAAAAGTTGACGGCAAACAAGGCAGAGCCGCACAGCTGAAAGGCAAGGATCTGCTTTTTTTGTTTGCATTGAAAGGAAAGGCAGTTCATTGTCATGGCAAAAATGCCTATGACCTGCGCAATTGTTTCCGGCTCCATCGATTTGTTCCCTCCGCAAGTGCTTCTCGCTTATTTGAGCAGTTCCACCGTTTTTTCAATCGTTTTCCAAAGGGTTTCCACGGTGGAAAGATTCAATCTCTCATCGGGCGAATGCACGTCGCGCATGTCGGGACCGATAGAGATCACGTCCATGTCGGGAACCTTGGAAAAGATGATGCCACACTCCAGCCCCGCATGGATGACGTTGACGGTGGCATCCTGACCCGTCACCTCGCGATAAGCGCGCAGGTACAGGTCGCGCAAGGGCGACACGGGCGCATAGTCCCAACCGGGATAACGGTTGTAATGTGCGGCGGTGCAACCTGTCAGGGCGGCAAGCGCGTTCAATTCGTCAATCGATGCGTCAAGGCGGCTCTCCATTGCCGAACGTGCGGCAAATACGAACTCCATCTTACCATCCTCGGTTTTGACCACACCAAGGTTGCGCGACCACTCGGCAAGCCCCTTGACGTTGCGGTTCATTTCCTTGACCCCATTATCCACCGTTGCCAAAAGTGCCACGGCGTGTGCGGAATCCACATCCGAAAGCATCTGATCGGGAGCCTCGGTCTCGCATGCCGTTACCGCAAAGTCGCGGTCATCCGCTACCAGCTCGGCAGAGATCCTTGCCGCCTCATCTTTGATACAAGCGATGGCAACAGCGGCATCCGATACCGCCACGGTCGCCTCGCAATCACGCGGAATGGCATTGTCCTTGGAGCCACCGCAAATGCTGACGAGGTTGACCTTGGTGGCAGCTGCAAGCTTTGCAAGCAGACGTCCCATCAGCTTGTTGGCATTGGCACGTCCGGTGCAAATATCCACACCGGAATGTCCGCCGAACAAGCCCTGCAGATTGATTTTGATACAAGTACCGACAAACGGAACGGCGGCGTACTTCAACGTCAGCGTTGAGCGCAAGCCACCCGCGCAGCCCGCTGTCACAATACCGAGATCCTCGCTGTCCATGTTGATCATTTTGCGTGCAGAGATCTTAGAATAATCAAAGCCCTCCGCTCCGTCCAAGCCCACCTCCTCGGCGGCGGTAAACAGGCATTCCAGCGCCGGGTGAGAAGTGAGCGCACCGTCCAAAACCGCCAGCATCACGGCAACGGCAATGCCATCGTCGGCACCGAGCGTAGTTCCCTTGGCTCTCAGGAAATCACCGTCAAGGTAGAGCTGCAGTGCATCGCTCATAAAATCATGCACCGAGTCCGTCGTTTTGACGCAGACCATATCGGTATGTCCCTGGAAAAGCAACGCCTCGCTGTGTTTCATATCCGGCGTGGCAGGCTTTTTGATCAGGACGTTGTGCAATTTGTCGCGGTAGCACTCCAAGCCGCGCGCGGCGGCAAATGCTTCCAGATAATCTGCCACACGCTCCTCGTGATAGGAAGGGTGCGGAATGGCGCAAAGCTCTTCAAAAAAGCGGAAAACCGACTCCGGCTTGCGATCGTGAATCAAATAGTTCATAGCTGATATCCTTTCGGTTTGATATATATGATCATCTCAATACATAAGACGGTGAAATACTCCACCGCCTTACGTGATGCCGCTTCAGACGCGGCTACGTTTATCCCTTGAAATATTAATAGCGCCCTCTTGCAAAAGATCGAGATTATCCAAGGATTTTCCCGTGCCGATGGCAACGCAGGAGACTGCATCCTTTGCCACGCGCGTTTTGATGCCCGTAACCTGCGCGACCAACTGATCAAAGCCGTAAAGCAGGCTTCCTCCTCCCGTCATAACGATGCCGTTACGCAAAATATCTCCCAACAGCTCGGGGGGCGTATTTTCGATAACCCAGCATACGGCGTCCAGAATTGCCGTGACCGGCTCGGCAAGCGCCTCGATCATCTCCTTGGAGCTGATGGTGATGACCTTGGGAAGTCCTTGACGGATGCATCTTCCCTTGACCTCTACCCGTACCGCCTCCGGATGATCATAGACCGCACCGATCTGCTTTTTGACCGCTTCGGCGGTCCGCTCACCGATCAGAACGCTGTACTTACGGCGCACGTAGCGAATAATCGCCTCGTCGAATTTATCTCCCGCGATCTTAGTAGAGCGCGATACCACCACTCCACCCAGAGAAAGCACGGCAACGTCGGTGGTACCACCGCCGATATCTACCACCATGTTGCCAATGGGAGCGTAGATGTTTAAGCCGGCTCCGATAGCTGCGGCGACGGGCTCCTCAATCAAATAGGTTTTTTGAGCACCCGCCTCACGTGCGGCATCCAGCACCGCCTTTTCCTCTACCTCGGTAATGCCCGAGGGAATACAGATCATGACGCGTGGCGGGAAGAACAGATTACCGCAGGCGCGTCGGATGAAATATTGGATCATCTTGAGCGTAACCTCGTATTGGCTGATCACGCCGTCGCGCAACGGACGCACCGCCACAATGTTACCGGGCGTTCTTCCAAGCATTTACTGGGCTTCGATTCCCACCTTTAAGATACGATCGGTATTGGTATCAATAGCGACCACCGACGGCTCCTGCAAAACGATCCCCTTGCCCTGTACGTACACCAGCACGGTTGCGGTGCCAAGGTCGATGCCGATATTGCGGCTGAACTGCCATCTATGGAAAAAGTTGCGCAGGCGCGCAAAAAATCCCTCCCGCGTGCGCTTTTGCGTGCGCGCTGCATGGGATGGGTGCGTGGGGTGATTTCCTGCACCGTTCTTCTCCTTCATCGGTTGCGACCTCCTTTCCGTCAAGGGTCATTTTATTACAGCTTCATTATACATGATTTTTCGTGTAAAATCAATGTTTTTTTCAAAAAAAACGTTTTTTTGTCTAAAAGATCACCGCACCGTGTCTTTATTGACGATATCCGATGCAATTGCAAAGCAATACACCGCCTTGGCGCCTGCGCGGCGCAGGATCTTCGTTCCTCTTGCGGCACCCGCCCCCGTGGTCACCATATCGTCTACCAGGAGCACGGTCTTGCCCTTGCAGGAAACGTCACGCGACGGCAAAAACGCCTGCTCCGCATTTTTGATGCGACGGGTGTAGGAAAGCCGCTTTTGCTTGCCGTTGAAGAAGTATCTTCGACGGATGCACTGCACCATTGGCAAACCGCAGACGTCCGCCAGTTCCCGTGCAAGCTCCTCTGCCTGATCGGTACCGAATTCAAGACGCGCGGCGTGCGTGCGCGGAAGGTAGGTGATCACCAGATCCTCGCGTGCGAGCTCCTCGGCTTGTATCAACTCCTCGACCGAGGTTGCCAGCTCGGTCGAAAGAAACCGAATGGCATGCACGTCGCGCTTGCGCTTGATGTGATACAGGATCTTATTCTGCACGGGCGCGACTTTTTGTGCCTCGTAGTAAACAAGCTTGTAAAAGCCTTTGCATTTTGCCGTTTGCAAAATTTTTGGCATACAGCTGCACTCGTTGATCGGCTTGGCACAAATGCCGCAGGTCTCCAACCGCTCGTTCTCCCATTTCTTATGACACGCAGGGCACAGCGCCGCACGTATAGGCGTTGACGCGGTAGCCTCCGGCATCCAATCCAGTAGCTGTCCGCATGCACTGCACTTGGGCGGGAACAACAGATCCCGCAAGCACTTTAGTCCTCTGCTTCCCGTAGCCATTGCACCAACCCCGTATACCGCATGGAATGACGGTTATTTTCTACCATGGTTCGTATTGCACTCTCGCGCCCGACCAGAACGACCATGTTCTGTGCACGCGTGACCGCTGTATAAAACAGATTTCGAGAGAGCAGCATGCCCGATACGCCTCCCACGGGAAGCACGACAATGGGATACTCACTTCCCTGGCTCTTGTGTACCGTTACAGCGTAAGCGGGCTCCAATTCGTCCAGCATGTTAAAGTCATAATGCGCCACGCGGTCGTCAAACTCGATCTCCATTGCCTCGTTTGGCGTATCGATGTGCAGAATGGTTCCGATATCCCCGTTGAAAATGCCGTTACCAAAGCTTCCGTCGTTGCGTTCCCACTCCATATCGTAGTTGTTTTTGGTCTGCATGACGCGATCTCCCTCGCGGAAAACGATCTCGCGGAATTTGTGCTCTCGCTTTTCGGGAGAAGGGGGATTAAGGGCGGCTTGCAGGATCACGTTAAGATGCTCGGTGCCCGTTTCGCCCTTGCGTGAGGGAGAGATGACCTGCGTTCCCTTCACGGCAAGCTCACCGTAGGTGCGCGGCAGACGGACCTGACACAGCTGTGCCACCGTAGCGGCAATATCACGGTCGCTCTCACGCGGTAGGAAAAAGAAATCGTTGTTTTTGATATCCAGGCGCGGCATTTCTCCACGGTTGATGGCGTGCGCGTTGGTGACAATCAGGCTTTCTTGTGCCTGACGGAAGATCTCATTGAGGCGCACGGTAGAAAAGCGCTCGCTTGCCAGCAGATCGTGCAGAATATTTCCCGCCCCCACCGATGGGAGCTGATCGGAGTCTCCGATGATCACCACACGAGCCCCCGGCTTGACGGCATGCAACAGCGCTGACATCAGGGCATTGTCCACCATAGATGCCTCGTCGATGATGATCACGTTTTCATCTAAAAGATTCTTTTCATCGCGGTTGAAGCGTGCTCTTCCTCCACTCTCTCCGCCACCGTATTCCAACAGGCGGTGAATGGTCTTTGCCTCGCAGGAGGTAGACTCGGAAAGTCGCTTTGCCGCGCGACCCGTGGGAGCGCAGAGTGCGATCTGCAAGCCCATGCTGTCAAAAATGTGAAGGAGCGCACGCACAACAGTGGTCTTACCCGTACCGGGGCCACCCGTGAGCAGCATGACGCCGTTTTCCAAGGCATCAAAAATCGCTTGACGTTGCAGCTTTGCATACTGCATGCCGCTCTCGCGCTCCTCACGCTTGATAAAGGAATCAATGTTTGCCGTGTCCATTACGGGACAAAGCTTGTCGAGCAGCAAGAGCTTACGCGCAACGTATTTTTCGCTCTCGTAGGCGTGCTTATCGTAAAGGTAGGTGTTGCCGTCAAAGTGGACGGAACGGAGCTTTTGCTGCGCCAAAAGATCCGAAATCGCGCTTTCGATCGCCCCCTCGGGTGCCTCCAAAAGCTTTGCGGCACTTGCCACTACCTTATCGCGCGGCAGGCACACGTGACCGTTTTGCTGGGCGTTGGAGTTGAGCAGATACAAAACGCCGCTGCAAAGCCGTTCCGGAGAATCGGTTGTAAGACCGAGCTTGGTTGCCAGACGGTCTGCCTTTTCAAAGCCGATGCCCTCAATCTCCTCGCAAAGCATGTAGGGGTTGTTTTTTGCAACGTCTACCGCGCTACTGCCCCATTTTTTGTAGATGCGCACGGTCAGCGCCGCGCCGAAGAATTCGCGGAAAAAGATCATCGCCGCACGGATGCCTGCCTTGTTTTTGAACTCCGCAGAGATCTCTCGTGCGCGCTTAGGGGTGATACCCTGAATCTCCGCCAACCAATCGGGGTGATTTTCAATCACGTCGAAGGTCTCGTCGCCAAACTCATCCACAATGCGCTGTGCGGTCTTGGGACCGATGCCCTTGATGGTTCCGGAGGAGAGGTAGCGAAGCATGGACGCCTTATCCGCAGGGAGCTGCTTTTCGGCTTGCTCCACCTTAAACTGCCGCCCGTATTTGGGATTGTGCACCCATTTGCCGTACACGGTAACCACGTCACCCTCCCCCACGTAGGGAAGCGTGCCCGTAATGGTGACCAGCTCGTCGGTATCGGTGCCGAGATCGCAGATGGCAAATCCGTTTTCTTCGTTGGAATATATGACGTGCTCGATACTGCCCGACAGCTTGATGACGCCAACGTCGTCCATCGGTCCTTGCATAAAGCCTTCCTCTACGTGCATCTCACGATCTCCTTTCCTGTTAAAATAATAACTTTGCTTGACAAAACAAATCCAGCCGTGTATAATTAACTCATATACAATTAGTATATAACAAATTGCACGCAAAGTCAAGAGAAAGGCGCGAGATTTGCGATCTTTTTCCTGCAAGCGATCAAAGGAGGAGCTTTATGAAAAGCTGTATTTTTCTTGATAACGAATGGATCTATCCCGATTCCGCGCTTTGTGAGCGCACGGTTGCCTCACTGCATGCCGCGCGCGGCGCGGACGTTTGCTTTCAGATTTTGACCGACCGCACCCTTGACGGCGATACCCTCTTTTGCGCCGCATTTACGGGAGGCCAATGCCGCGCCACCGTATATCAGCTGCTCCCCGCACACGTGGGGGAGAACAGCGGCCCGAAAACACATACCACCACCGATTACGAGAGTGTAAAGCACTTTGTAACAAGAAAAGCCCCCTTTGACGCCTATGACATCACGCGCCCCTTGGACAGCGGCGTGTTACGTGCGGGACGCGTAGCCTTTTTTGTACGCGTGGACGTTCCTGCCGACGCAATTCCCAGCGAATATAACGAAGCTTTGACCTTGACCGTAGGAGAGGAAGCCTTCACCGTACCCGTTCACATCAAAATCTATCACGCAACCGTGCCCACGCTTGCGGATGCAAGCTTCCACATGGTCAATTGGATCTACTATGACAAATTGGCAAAGCATCACGACGTTATCCCCTACAGCGAGGAATACTACACCGTTTTGCGTGCGTATCTCAAAAATCAGCTGGACATGCGCAACGACTATTTGATGATCCCTTCGGGAGTACCGATCCGCGACGAAAACGGACGCGTAATCGATTTTGATTTTTCGCACGCGGAGGCTGTTGGAAACCTGGCGCTCTCCATGGGCTTCCGTGCAATCATGGGTGGTTTTTCTGCACGTTTCGTTGTATGGAACAAGCCTCTGGTAACACTGCTTTGGGATCGCGATATTGACGTGACCTCCTTTGAGGGTTACCGTCAGCTTTCCCTGTATTTCAAGCGCGCGTGGGAGTGCGTTCAGAAAAACGGCTGGCAGGATCGCTATTTCCAATGCCTTGAGGACGAACCACAGTTCCCAAACAGCATGGAATACCGCGTCGTGGCGGCGATCTGCCGCAAGCACATGCCCGGCGTACGCATCCACGATCCCATAGAGAGCACCGAGCTCGGCGGTGGCCCCGACGTGTGGGTCGTTAAGCAGGCTGTATATGAAAAATATCAAAAAGAATACGAACTGTTGCAAGGCATGGGCGAGGAGATGTGGATCTACACCTGCGGCTTCCCAGCAGGTGCGACAATGAACCGCGTCATCGATCTCCCCCTCTCCGCCTCCCTTCTTCCCATGTGGATGTGCTACAAGTACAACGCCCCCGGCTTTTTGCATTGGGGTTACCATGCGCATAACACCGACTTTGAAAAAGAGACCTGCTACCGTACGGGCAAGAACGACGAAAAGTACCCCGCAGGCAACTCGTTTGTGGTTTATCCCGCCGCCGACGGCACGCCTTGGTACAGCGTGCGCGGACATTTGCAACGTCTTGGCGCATACGACTACGAACTGCTGCATTTGCTTGGAGAAAAGGATCGCGCGTTGGCGCTTGATATGGTTGAGCGCGTTTGCCGCACGTTTGACGATTATACCGACGACGCCGCACTGATCGCGGACACGCGCCGCATGATTTTAGAAGCGCTTGGCTGATCAAAGAATTTCAAATGGAAGTAGTCAAAATTGTAATATTCGTTTTTGCGGTGCTTGGCGCCATAGATTGGCTGATCGGTAATCGACTCGGCATTGGAAAGGAATTTGAGCGCGCATTTTCACTCTTTTGCCCTATGGCGCTCTCTATGCTCGGCATGATTGTGATCGCTCCCGCCATTGGCGTGTGGCTGATGCCTCTCTTTGACGGCTTTTACGCGCTGTGCGGCATCGATCCCTCCATCATTCCCGCTTCCCTTTTTGCCAATGATATGGGCGGCATGCCGCTGGCACAAAGCATTGCAAAATCGCCAACGGTGGGAGGCTTTAACGCCTTTGTGGTTTCCTCCATGATGGGCTGCGTGATCTCCTTTACCATTCCCTTTTCCTTGGGACTTGTCAAAAAGGAGCAGCACAAGGAGCTCTTCTTCGGGCTTTTGTGCGGCATTGTGACAATCCCCCTCGGTTGCTTTGCGGCAGGACTCCTATGCTCTCTTTCCCCCTTGGAGATCTTGGTCGATCTGCTTCCGCTCCTCGTCATCTCCGCCATTCTCGCCGCGGCGCTTATCTTTCTCCCGGCAATCTGCATCAAATGCTTCAAGGGCTTTGGACTTTTGATGAAGGCGCTGGCAATTGCGGGACTTGTATTGTCCGTGTTCACCTTTTTGACAAAGATTGAGATCTGCCCCGATTTTGACACCTTTGAAAACGGCGCACTGATCTGCGCAAACGCCTGCGTCACGCTTTCGGGCGCACTTCCGCTGATGCATCTTATCACAAAGCTTTTGGGAAAACCGTTGAATAAGCTTGGCGCGCTCATCGGCGTGGACGGCACCTCGGCACTTGCTTTTCTCGGAACGCTGGTCACCAACGCCTCCACCCTTGGAACCATGGAAAAGATGTGTCCGCGCGGCGTGGTGCTGAACGCAGCATTTGCGGTATCAGCCTCGTTTGTATTCGGCAGTCACCTTGCCTTTACCACGGCTTTTGACGCCTCCTACATCCTCCCCGTGACCGTAGGAAAGCTCCTCTCGGGAGTTTGCGCCGTTGCGCTTGCGGCAGTGCTGTATCGGGAGAAGAACATCGTATTACAAAAATAATCAAAAAAATGGGAGTGAACCCGCTGTGCGTTTTGCATCTCGGTTCACTCCCGATTTTGATTTTTACATTCACCGTTTACCCGTGCGGATAAAGGAGATCAATTGCTCGGCATCGTCAAACTCGTCGTAATCGCCAAAAACACCATTTCGGTGATATACAATGCCTTGTTTTTCATTGCGCTCAAGACAGTTCAATAACTCATCTTCTCCGTATCGACGAGCAAACAAACCAAACGCATATGGCTTTATTTTGCTTAACAGCCCTTTTCGGCAATCCTCACAGCATTCATAGCAATGTCCTACGCCTTTTTCTTTTGAGCATCTTCTGTTCTCGCACCTGGCGGCATCGTGACATTGCTCGGACGAACATCCATCGCAAGTGGCGTTTTCTGAACAAAGACAGCAGGCGAGCCCACATCGTGCAATCCCCAATTCTCTTTTCATTCCAATTCTCCGATCTATTGAAACACAACGCGGATATCTTGAATGAATACAAGATATCCACGTAGCGCTATATGTTTATTTCAACAATTCCTTCAATTCGTCCACAAGGTCGCACGCCTCCCAGGGCATGTTGAGATCCTCGCGTCCCATGTGACCGTATGCCGCGATCTGGCAATAGATGGGGCGGCGCAGGTCAAAGCGCTGAATGATCGCCGCGGGGCGCAGATCCACCAGCTCCGCGATCTTTTCCTCAATGGCAGATTCGGCAACACGTGCCGTGCCAAAGGTATCGATCAGAACCGACACGGGCTTTGCAACGCCAATGGCGTACGCAACCTGCACCTCGCACTTGTCGGCAAGTCCTGCCTTGACTACGTTCTTTGCGATGTAACGTGCGGCATAGCATGCGGAGCGGTCGACCTTTGTGGGATCCTTACCCGAGAACGCACCGCCACCGTGGCGTGCGTAGCCGCCGTAGGTATCAACGATGATCTTACGTCCCGTAAGGCCAGTATCGCCTGCAGGTCCGCCTACAACAAAACGTCCCGTGGGATTGACGTAGATCTTGGTTGCTGCGTCCATCATGTCGGTGGGGATCACGGGTGTGATGACCTCGCGGATGACGTCGGCGCGAATGGTTTCGGTGCTCACCTCGGCGCTGTGCTGAGAAGAAATGACCACGGTATCCACGCGAACGGGCTTGCCGTCCTCGCCGTATTCGACCGTGACCTGCGTTTTTCCGTCGGGACGCAGATATGCCAGCGTTCCGTTTTTACGTACCTCGGTCAGGCGAAGTGCCAGCTTGTGCGACAGAGAAATGGGAAGCGGCATCAATTCGGGGGTTTCGTTGCAGGCGTAGCCGAACATCAAGCCCTGGTCGCCCGCACCGATATCCAAGCCGTCACCCTCGCCGTTCTTTGCTTCAAGGGACTTGTCAACGCCCATAGCAATGTCGGGGGATTGCGCGTGCAAGGAGGTGATGACCGCACAGCTGTCGCAGTCAAAGCCGTATTTTGCGCGGTCGTAGCCGATCTCGCGCACCGTTTCGCGCACGATCTTTTGAATGTCTACCTGTGCGCGCGTAGTGACCTCACCCATGACGCATACCAAGCCCGTGGTGCAAAAGGTTTCGCACGCCACGCGGGACATGGGATCCTGACGCAGCATTTCGTCAAGGATCGCGTCGGAAATTTTATCGCTGATCTTGTCGGGATGTCCCTCGGTCACCGATTCACTTGTAAATAACTTCTTGTTCATTCTCGTACTCCTCGTCATATGTTTGATTCTAAAACATATCTCTCTTTTGACAACAAAAAAACTCCGCAAAGACGGAGCATTCGGCTCTCATCTAACAGGATTTAGCACCTTACCCTTCGGCAGGTTGCTGTAACATCATCGTGCCTGTCACTACGTTACTCTCGATAAGATATATTTTATTGTTAACAGTATACCATAAAAAAATTGCTTTTGCAAGAGGTATCCCAAAATTTTTGTCGGTTTTCTGAAAAAAGAGAAAAAAGCGGCAAGCGAGGGACAAAACACCCCACCGTTTACCGCTATGCAATGGAAAAGACCCCAAGAACAAACAGCGTGCACAGGATCAGACATAAAAAGCCGCATAACCCAAACGAAAGCACCGCTCCAACCTCGGTCACCAGCGCAATTTTGGGAAAGCGGCACAAATACTGCACCGTGATGGTGCGTGGGAGCTGACGTGCCGTTACTGCGCCGCTGTAGCGAATGCGATATTGTTTTCCATTCACTGTATATTCGTACGTTCCGCGGCTCCAATGCTTAAGCGTCATTTCGCGACGAATGATTCCCGTCAAACGGGAAACGCCGTACACGGGCTTATCCTTTTGGTGCTTGACCGTTTGCAAAAAAGCAATACAGCGTTTGGTCGCCTTTTTTTGATGCTCAAAAACGTAATGCAACCCAAAATACCCGCAGGCAAGCAAAAAGCAGATCCCTGCGGCAATCGCAAAAACCATGTCTACCATCTTGAAACCTCCTTTGCAAAGTTCTTGAAAGGGGTGTGGGGAAAACTTCTTGCAAGAAGTTTTCCCCACAAATCCTCTCCCGCTCTTATTGAGCCGCGTCAACGATAGCGTTGAACTTTTCGGCAACAAGGGAAGCTCCGCCAATAAGTCCTCCGTCTACGTTGGGCTTAGCAAGCAGCTCGGCTGCGTTCTTTTCGTTCATAGATCCGCCGTACTGAACGGTCACGCTCTCGGCAACGTCCTCGCCGTACATGGAGGCGAGCACCTTGCGGATCACACCGCAGGTCTCCTCTGCCTGCTCGGGCGTTGCGGTCAGACCCGTACCGATTGCCCAAACGGGCTCGTACGCGATGATCACGTTCTTCATTTCCTCTGCGCTCACGCCCTGCAGGTCGAGCTTGGTCTGCATTGCAACGACCTCGTCGGTGATGCCGCTAAGACGCTGCTCCTTGACCTCACCCAGGCAAAGAATGACCTTCATACCTGCGGCAAGAGCTGCCTTGGTGCGCAGATTAACGGTTTCGTCGGTTTCGCCAAAGTATTGGCGGCGCTCGGAGTGACCGATGATGACGTACTCAACGCCGCACGCGGTCAGCATCTTTGCGGAGACCTCGCCCGTGTACGCACCCTTTTCGGCAAAGTGCACGTTCTCGGCACCGATTTTGATGTTGGAGCCCTTTGCAGCCTCTTGCGCGGCGGCAATGGTTACGTAGGGAGCGCAAAAGATGATGTCGCAGTTATCCTTACCTGCAACCATGGGCTTGATCTCGTTGATAAATGCGGTCGCCTCGGCAGGAGTAAAATTCATCTTCCAGTTGCCGGCGATCACGGTTCTTCTCTTAGAAGGATTCATGTTTCGTACCTTTCCTTTTTATAAAATGCGGGGAACGGCGGCTCGCCGTTCCCCGTTTGAAATTTTTAAAGCAAATTATTTGTCAAGCAGGCAAGCAATGCCGGGAAGCTCCAGACCCTCGAGGAACTCGAGAGATGCGCCGCCACCGGTGGAGATGTGCGTCATCTTGGGGCCAAAGCCAAGACGCTCAACAGCTTCTGCGGAGTCACCGCCTCCGATGATGGAGATCGCGCCGGACTCTGCAACTGCAGCTGCTACGGTCTCGGTACCGGTTGCGAAGTTCTTCCACTCGGAAACGCCCATAGGACCGTTCCAAACAACGGTGCCCGCGCCCTTGATTGCAGCGGAGAAGAGCTCACAGGTCTTAGGACCGATATCAAGTCCCATCCAGCCCTCGGGAATGTTGTCGGAATCCACGTAGGTGCTCTCGGTGTTCTCGTCATATTCCTTACCCAACTTGTTGTCGATGGGGAGCAGGAACTTGACGCCCTTTGCCTCAGCCTTTGCCATCATTTCCTTTGCAAGCTCGATCTTATCGGTCTCGCACAGGGAGTTACCAACGCTGTAACCCTTTGCAGCAAAGAAGGTGTATGCCATACCGCCGCCAACGATGAGGGTATCGCACTTTTCAAGCAGGTTGTTGATGACACCGATCTTGTCGGAAACCTTAGCACCGCCAAGAATTGCAACGAAGGGACGTGCGGGATCAGCCAGAGCCTTACCCATAACGCCGATTTCCTTTTGGATCAGGTAGCCGCAAACTGCGGGCAGATAATCTGCTACGCCTGCGGTGGATGCATGTGCACGGTGAGCCGTACCAAACGCATCGTTTACAAACAGACCGCCCTCGCCTGCAAGATCAGCCAAAGCCTTTGCAAATGCGGGATCGTTCTTGGTCTCGCGCGCGTCGAAACGAACGTTTTCGATCAGCACGCAGGTGCCGTTTTCCATAGCGGCGATCTTTGCCTTTGCGTCGTCACCGATGATGTCGGATGCGAATGCAACCTTGCCGTCCAGATCCTGGTTGAGGCGATCGGCAACGGGCTTAAGAGAGAACTTTACAGGATCGTTCTTGAGTGCCTTTGCCTTGAGCTCTGCGGTAGCAGCTGCTCTTTCAGCCTCGGGAAGCTCGTCAACCTTCTTCTGCTCCTTCTTGTCCAGCTTAAAGCCCTCGGTAAAGATTGCGTGGGGCTTGCCCATGTGGGAGGAAAGGATCACCTTTGCGCCCTTATCCATCAAAAACTTGATGGTGGGGAGTGCGCCGACGATTCTCTTGTCGGAAGTAATAACGCCGTCTTTCATAGGAACGTTGAAGTCGCAACGGACAAATACCTTTTGGCCCGCTTTGATTTCAATGTCTTCAATCGATTTCTTGTTGTAGGTCATGATTTTTCAATTCCTTTCAAAAAAATAAGAATTTTGCACATACATATATATGATATCACAATTTGGAAAAATTATCAATAGGTTTTGTGAAATTTTTCACCCTCTTTTTGCAAAAAAATGTCGCACCGGAACCAATGTAAAACGGTTGACAAAGCTCGCAAACGGTGTTATACTATTTTCAACCGAAAAACTTTGGGAGGCTTTATGAAAAAAACGGTCATATATTACGGCTCACGCCCCTCCTCGCTGATCGATAAAGCGATCGCTTTTTTGAGCAAGCAGATCTTAAGCTACACGTTGGAGTATCCGCTCTGCTTTGCGCAAAAGGAGGATGCGCCGCCATTTGACGCGCATGAGATATACGTAGGAACCAAGCAAAGCAACGCATACGTTCGCGCGCTCGGTCTGCCGATACCCGCACGGGAGCAGGGCTACCGCATTCTCGTTCAAAACGGAATTGCCGTGATCGAAGGCTACGACGATGCCGGCGTTTTGTACGGCTGTATCGACTTTTTTGACAAATACATCTTTACGCAGGAGTATACCAACCGCTCCATGCCCTACTACGTCAATTTGTTCGAGGACGTTCTGCCGGATTTTGAATTGTTATCCTCCCCATCCGTGCGTCATCGCGGTGTATGGACCTGGGGGCACGTCATTTACGATTGGCGCGGTCTGATCGATCAGCTCGTTCGCTTGAAAATGAATACGCTGACCATTTGGAACGATCACCTCCCCTTGAACGCAAAGGAGATCGTCTCCTATGCACACGAATGCGGAATCAAGCTCCTGTGGGGCTTTTCGTGGCTGTGGGATACCGATTTTTCCGGCTTGACGGAGGAGCGTATCCGTCAGGCAACCGATGCCGTACTGGAAACGTACGAGCGAGAATATCGCGACGCGGGAGGCGACGGCATTTATTTTCAATCCTTTACCGAGGTCAACACCGAGGAGATCAACGGCATTCCGGTCGCCAAAACAGTCACCGACTTTGTCAACCGCACGGCAGGACTTCTTTTGGAGCGTGCTCCCGGTCTGGAGCTGCAATTCGGCTTACACGCGGAGTCGGTCAAACACAAGCTCGACCTGATCCAAAACGTCGACCCCCGTGTACGCATCGTATGGGAGAATTGCGGCGCGTTTCCTTTTTCCTATCTACCAAACGACGTTCGGACATTTGACGACACCTTGGCATTCGTACGCCGCATCAGCACGCTGCGCGGTAAAAACGAAGCATTCGGTGCCGTAACAAAAGGCTTGACTAAGCTGGATTGGTCAAGCTTTGAGCATCCGCAAGGACCGATGTGCATTGGCAACGTCACCCCCGAAACAGCGCAAAACCGTATAGAACGCAAGCGCAAGATCTGGCGTTATTTGCAAGCCTTTTGGCTGACCAACGCCGATCTGGCACGGCAAGCGATTGCAGCCATGGCAGAAGAGACCAACGGCGACCTTTATGTCACCCCCTTGGTGGAGGACGGAATGCTGGAAAAACAACTGCTCTTCCCCGTAGCGCTCTGTGCCGAAATGCTTTGGGATGCACACGCCAATACCGATTCGTTGATCAACGCGGTGGCATTGCGCCCCGAGGTTGTATTTGCATAACGCTTTCCCCCACCGCAAGCAATTTTGACAGACCGTTTTTAACAGGCCGGTGCAGCTTGCGGTGGGGGAAGCTTTTTGAAACGGTTGCGGGGGAGCTTCTCTCAAGAGGCTCCCCCGCAACACGATATCTTTTTCATTAAGGCTCCTGCACGTCCTCTTCGTCGGGCTCATCGGCAAATGCCTCTACAAAGGATTGCTTGGGATGCTCGACGCGTGGCGTAATGTCGCCTGCCTTTGTCAGGGCGATCTTGGTGAGCATAGGACCTACCAGCTCGTAGATCAGGACACCGAACAGCACGATATTGCGCACCGTGGAACCACCGGGCAGAAGTGCGCCTGCAATGGCAGACATGCCCAAAGCAACACCCGCCTGTGGGAAGAGCGTAATTCCGAGGAACTTGACAATGGAGGATTCACAGCCCGAAAGCTTTGCGCTCAACGCCGCGCCAACGTATTTACCGAGTGCACGGGAGAGCACGTAGACCGCGCCGATGATAATGATAATGGGCGTTTGGAAGATGGTCAGATCCAGCTCCGCGCCGCTGAACACAAAGAACAAGATCAAAATGGGCATGGTCCATTTATCGGTCTTCTCCATCAACTCGTCCGCGCTGTCACAGATGTTGCAGAAGAGCGTTCCCAGCATCATACAAACCAAGAGGTTGGAGAATGCGATCTCCACACCGCCGGGCAGATGGAACTCCATTTGTGCAAGTGCGACCGTCAGAAGAACGAACGTCAGGGAAAGGCAGAGACGCTTACTGTTGGACTTGAAGTGATCCTCGACCACGGTGAGGATCAAGCCCATCACGGCACCCAACACCAGGGAAAGAATGACCTCGAGCAACGGATTGATCAAAAGAGAAACAATTCCCACTGCCTCAGCACCGCTTTCCAGTGCCTGTGCTACGCCCATGGAAATGGCAAAGCAGATCAAACCCACTGCGTCATCCAATGCAACAACGGGAAGCAGAAGGCTGGTCAAGGGGCCCTTCGCCTTATACTGCTTGACGACCATCATGGTAGCGGCGGGAGCGGTAGCCGTTGCGATTGCGCCAAGGGTAATGGCAACCGACAAAGGCAAAACGTCTTCCCCAAGAATAAAGTGCAGACCGATCAGAACGCCGTCCACCACGAGCATCGTGATGATCGCCTGCGCGCAGCCGACAATGGCTGCCTGGCGTCCTGTTTTTTTCAGGGAGGAAAGCTTAAACTCCGTTCCAATGGCAAATGCGATAAAGCCAAGAGCAACGTCCTGCACGATGACAGAGGTGTCCTTCATCATTTCCACAGAAGAGAACACGCCCATGATGCCAAGCTGACCCAGGCAATAGGGCCCGATGATTACGCCTGCGATCAGATATCCCGTGACCGCCGGAAGCTTAAGCGGCTTAACGATACGCGAGAAGAGCAAGCCGACAAACAGCGCAAGTGCAAGACTAAAGAGCACTTGTGAGCTCCCTCCCTCGGAAAATATGCTTGAAAAAGGTTCGTAAAACATGTCAAAAAATACCTTCACTTTCTTTTTTTCCAAAACATGCACTATTATACTCTTTTTGTGTCGGATTGTCAAGTCAAAAAACGTTTTTTGTAAAACTTTTTGATATAGTAGAAAAACACCGCCTCACCGCGCTTGACAATGCCGCAAAAATGTGATATACTTTATGCATATACTGAAAATTTGCGGAGGAACACCAAGATGCTGAAAGTTGAACGCGCATCCGTCATGAATATTGATAACGCCATTCGCGGCGCAAGAAACCCCATGAACAGCTGGGGAAAATCCGACAGCACCTACGATGAAAACGGAACCTTCATTCTCGGTGACGCCGATCGCGACTTCGGTCACCGCCTGGCAATCGCAGGCGTCGATCACCGCAAGTTTTTGCGTCAGGTCTTCGTTTCCGTCGACATCACCGCCCCCCTTTATTGGTGGAAGGAATTTGACACCTACAAGGTCGGCACGGTAGCAAACTCCACCTCCACCATGCACAAGGTGCACGCCAAGGCGTTTGAGCGCGACGACTTTTCGCACGACCGCTTGGATGAGGGCGGACTTGCGGCACTGGACGCCGTTATTGCCTACCTGGAATCGGAGCGTCAAAAGTTTGTGGCAAACAAGGAGGATCGCCAAAGCTGGCACAACATCATTCAAATGCTCCCGTCCTCCTACAACCAAATGCGCACCGTAACCATGAACTATGAAAATCTGATCAACATCTACTACGCGCGCCGCACGCATAAGCTTGCCGAATGGCACGTGCTTTGCGATTGGATCCTGACCCTGCCCTGCGCCGCGGAATGGATCTGCGTCAAGGATTGAACGAAAGAAGAAAGGAGGCAACGCCATGAAGGTTTACCGCTCGGAAAATCTGATGGGAGAGGACGCCTCCTTTCATATTTTCTCCAACACCTGCCAAGGGAAGGAAATGCCCTTGCATGAGCACGATTTTATTGAGATCATCTATATCACCGACGGCAATGCCGATCAGACCATCAACGGGGAGACCTATCGCGTCCGCCGCGGCGATCTGCTCTTTATCAACTACGGAAGCACCCATTCCTTTCTCCCCTGCGACAAATTCTCCTTTGTCAACATCTGCTTCAAGCCCGAAGTTTTAGCCGAAAGCGTGGTCACTGCAGAAAATGCCTTTGCCGTATTGCAACTGACCGCGTTTGAGGAGATCCGCCGTGCCGCCGACGAGGACGGTATGGTATCCTTTCGCGGAGCGGAGCGGGAGGAGATCGAGTTTGTACTGCGTGCCATGCAATCCGAATACCGCGAAAAAAAGCACGATTGGAAAACCGTGCTCAAAAGTTATATGAACGTGCTCATCTCCTACATTCTGCGCAAGCTGGTGGACGACGGCGGCGCACAGGAAGAACAAGACGTATGGCGCGCACTATCCGACTACATTGACTCTAACCTTGATGCAGACCTGACACTGGACGCGCTTGCAGGCAAGTGTTTCTACAATCCATCCTATTTCAGCCGTGCTTTTAAAAAGAAATTCAACATGCCGCTCTCCGAGTACCTCAACCGTAAAAAGATCGAGCGCGCCATGACCTTGGCAAGGGAAGGAACGCTTTCGGATGAGGAGATCGCAGGTCGCGTGGGCTTTTCCTACAAAAGCTCCTTTTATCGTGTATTTCAGCGTGTGCGGGGCGTTTCCTTTTCCGAGTACAAGAAAATGTTGCAGAATGGCTGAAAAAAGTAAAATTCGGACACCAACATGTAAAACGCCGCACTTTTCAAAGAGCGGCTTTTTGCTTATAATAAAGCCAGGTACCTTGTGCATCAAAATCAAAGGAGGATCACGATATGAATTTGGATATGCAAGTGAGTTTGAATGCCCAAAAGCTGAAGGACAAGATCTACGCCTGCTGGCTGGGCAAGAACATCGGTGGAACACTGGGGGCACCTTACGAGGGAACCAAGGACTTTTTGGACGTCAAGGGGTTTGCCTCCCAAGCGGGAAAGCCCTTACCCAACGACGACCTGGATTTGCAATTGATCTGGTTGGCGGCAGTGGAACGCTGTGGTTACTCGCGCGTTAACGCAAGAAGTCTTGGAGAGTTCTGGCTGGCATTCATCACGCCTCACTGGAATGAATACGGCATTGGAAAGGCGAACATGAAGCTTGGGCTGATGCCCCCTCTCTCCGGTGATTATCAAAACAGCTGGAAGCACTCCAACGGCGCATGGATCCGCACCGAGATCTGGGCATGCCTCAACCCCGGCAGACCCGATATTGCGGCAAAGTTTGCCATCGAGGATGCTTGCGTGGATCACGGAACGGGGGAAGGAACCTATGCCGCGACCTTTGTGGCTGCAATGCAATCGGCGGCATTTACGCTGGGAGATGTTCGTGTTTGCATTGACGTCGCGCTCTCCAAAATTCCCGATAGCTGCCGTATGGCGCAATCGATTCGTCTTGCCCTTTCCTGCTACGATGAGGGGATTTCCTTACGCGAGGCGAGAGATCGCATTCAACAAAGCAACGCCGACATCGGCGACGGCTGGTTTGAAGCTCCCACCAACGTATCCTATGCCGTGCTCGGTCTTTTGTACGGTGAGGGAGATTTCAAAAAGTCTATTCTGTTTGCCACCAACTGCGGCGACGATACCGATTGCACCGCGGCAACCGTTGGCGCAACGCTTGGCATTTTGCATGGCACAGCAGGGCTACCCAAGGATTGGTGCGCTCACATTGGTGACGAGATCATCACCGTCTCCATTGACAAGGGAACAATTCGCGATATCCCCGCAACCTGCCGGGAATTGACCGATCGCGTCATGGCACAGACCGAGCTTGTTTTGCGTCACGATCGCTTTTTCCCATTCTTTGACGTTGGCTGGGAGCGCGTGGTACTGACCGATGGCGAGGAGCACGTTCCCGCAGGGCTTGCCGAGCACTACTGCGCATGTCCTTTGCTCTCCGAATTTACAAAGGAGCTGATCCCCAACTCGGTATCGGGTGCCAACACCTTTATGCGCGCAACGCTGTCATTGCCGGACGGTGCGGACATCACTCCAAACACCGAGATAAAGCTCAGTTTACGCTTTGTCCAAAATGCAGATGTGATCGCGTACACTGTGCCCTGCCGTCTGGAGGTGCGCTGGTGGTTGCCCGAGGGCTTTTCGGTCAGTGGCAGAGGCTCTGTCCCCCTGCACGGCTATCAGCCAATCCGCCGTCCCGACGAGGCTTTTGCCGAGGAGGAGTACGTACTTCATATCGGCGAAAGCGTCAACGCCAAGAACCGAATCGTAGCCGAGATCACGGCTGTCGGTCACGCCGAGTCCATCTACCTCCCCGTCGTTTTGATGGGATGATCATTCAAATAATTGGTGGGGGAACCTTTCTCAAAAAGGTTCCCCCACAATTTTTTATACCAATTGATCGGCGCGCAGACGCAGTCTTCCCTTTCGGGTCTCGCCCTCAAAGGCGCGCAAAATAAATCTGCCGTAACCGCGTGCGGAGATCGTTACGGGAGGTTCCAAAGAAACGTCCACGCGATCTTCCTCTTCGAATTCGACCTCCACCGCCCCATTGCGGATCAGCGTTTGTGCCGCCTCGCGCGACAGATTGCAAAGCGCCGCGATCACACAGTCCAGACGCGGAGCTGCAACTGTATCGCTGATGGCACGATAGTGCTTGCCGTCGGTGAAATCCTCCCCAACGGTATATTCCTTGACACGCACCGTATCCGAGGCAACCTTTGTCAGCTCTCCCGTCAGAAACGGAACCAACGTGCGTGGACAAAACAGCACCGCCTCATGCTCATTTTGCACGGCAACGTCGCCAAGTGCGTCACGCTCCAGACCAAGTCCTAACACCGAGCCGAGAAAATCCCGATGGGTCAGATTGCGAAAGCCGCTCCCCACAATGCGCACGCACGCCACGGCATCGGCAACCTCCTCTGCCAGAAGCGCACACAATTCCTCAGCGGAACAGACCGAGACGGAGGCGGAGAGACACGCCGTGAGATAATCGGGGAGCAAAAACAGGCACGCACGCTCCGCCGTGGGATACCCTCCCCAAAACCAATATTGCTCGCGCATGCCGTGCATCAAGAGATACTGCTCGGCACGGCGACGGTCACGCGGAGTCAGAAACGGGAGCGTTGCCACACAACCCGATTCACAGCGACGCACCGCGTCCTCCAGGCGCGCCTCCAAAAGATCCTTTTCCACGCTCCGCATCAAAGCAGGACCTCCACAAGCGTTTGCAAAACCAGGATCACGATCAACGTCAGCATAAACGGCATATCCAAGGGCGTTCCCTGAAACCAATTCATTTTGTTGCACAAGCGGCGGATCGGCAAAATCAGCGGCTCGGTGATCGCATACAAAAACATGGAGATCTTACTCTCCCCCAATTGATCAAACCAGGAAAGGATAGCGCGCAAAAGCATGGCAAAATCCAAAAGCCCCAACAGCGCCAGCACGGTCTGCTTGACAAAATAAATCACATATACCATGAAATTCTCCTTTTTGGACGGAATGGAAGAGGGCTGTTACTCTACCGCAACAGCCCCTCTACACAAAGGCTTATACCTCCTCGGTAACAGCCTCCTCATCGTAAACTTCCTCATACTCCTCAGCAGCCTCTGCTACCTCTTCTACCGCCTCTGCAGCCTCCTCGGCGGGAGCCTCCTCAACCTCGGGTGCAAAGCCGGAAATATCAACGCCTGCAGGAGAGATAACAATGGTGTTCTTGTTGGTCTTGATCATCTCACCGCCAAGCACGTATGCAACACCTGCCAAAAAGTCGACCAGACGGTGTGCCTGCTCCTTGGTCAAACGGCTGATGTCCAACAGAACGATGCAGCCCTCCTTGAGCTTATCGGCAATTTTGGTTGCCTCGGTGTGGCTCTTGGGCTGGAGCAGCTTGAGCGAAACCTTATCTGCGCTGACGGGATGGAATTCGGGATCCTTGCGTGCGGGATTCTCCAATGCGGAAACGCCGTTCTCCTCGGCGGTGTCGGGCATCTGGATGTCCTCGGGCATGACGTACATTTCGTTCTCGTCGTAGCCCTCGTCAAAATCTGCATTGTCGTTGCGGACAAATCTCTTCAGTAAATTCATTTTTTGCCTCCTCTATATGCTTTCATACAAATTATTTTCACGAATTATTTTTTAAGGCTGAAACAGGGCGCGTCCGACACGAACGATGTCGGCACCCTCCTCGATAGCCACCTCAAAGCTATCCGACATTCCCATAGATAAAATAGGTCTACCTATATTATGAAGTTTTTTTTGCCAAATGTCAAGACATAATTGCGAAGTTTCTTGAAAATATTTTCGATATTCTTCTTTTTTTTCGCATTTTGGTGCCATTGTCATAAATCCGCGCAGGTTTACGTGAGAGAATTGCGCCAGCGATTCGCAAAATTCGGCAACCCGATCGGGTGCGATGCCGCTCTTGTTTTCTTCTCTTCCGCTGTTGACCTCCACAAGCACGTCCATGACGATATCCCGCTTTGCCGCCTGCTTTTCGATCTCTGCCGCCAGAGAAAGACTATCCAGCGAATGGATCATACAGACCTTATCGATGATATACTTGACCTTGTTGCTTTGCAGAGTGCCGATAAAATGCACACGCAGCCCCTCTCGGTCCAAGACATCCCAACGCTCCAAAAGCTGTTGAACGCGGTTTTCACCAACGTCGTGAACGCCCAGGGTACGGTGCAAATAGTTGACGTGCTCCGCATCGGTATATTTGATTGCCGCAACCAGGGTCACGTCACTCTTTCCGCTCCGCTCCTGCGCCGCACGGACGCGCGCACGGATCTCTTCGACGTTGCGGTCCATATAGGATAAATCACTCATTGATATACCTTCCCCTCATACAAATCCTTGCCCGACGTAATCAGAATGTCGTTTTCCTGCAGCTCGGTAAGAGACCCCTCCCCGGGCAACGCCGCAATGGAGTAGCCGTCGCCGCGGTAGACGATATCGATCCGACGGAAGCGAACGGTGCTCTCCTCAAAGATATACACACCCACAACACCGTTCTGCTCGCGCAGGGCGGCATCCGGGATATAAAAGCCAACGCTTTCCCCTACCGTGATCTCCACCGTTTGCACACGGTAAAAGACAAAATCCGTGGGGTGCTCGTCGGAGCGGAAAATCGCCAATACGCGATCGCCCTCGGTGCTCATACGCTCCAGCGTCAGCGAGAGTGTGCGATCCTCATTATCGGGAAAATTGATCTGATACGTACGTCCTACGTAAAATCCCTCTGCCACGGACGGAGAAAGCTCCAAGGCGGCGTACCACTCGTATCCATAGACCATTTTGCCAACCGTCTGTCCCTTGGGCAGAGCAGGATCGCCCTCCACCAGCGCATCCAGGCGGCTCGGTGTCAGGGATTGCAGTGCATCGACGGTGAATGTACCCTCGTAGCCGTCCACAAAATCGGCGCCGTAATAAATGCCGGAGGAACGCTCGCTCTTGACGGCGTAGGAGGAAGCCCCCTGCAAAAGCGCGTTCTTTTCACCTCGCAGCTCTGACTGCATTGCCTCCGTGCTCTCGTTTTTGCCAATCAAAGTGGCGTAACGGTTGAGCGCGATCAAAAAGCGCTCTTCCAAGGATGGAATTTTTTCCAGATTTCCCTCCCGGACCGCATCTCCGATCTCGCGGTAAAGTGCCATTGCCTCGGCATGGTATTTTTCCGCTTGCGAGACCGTGGTGCCCGGCTTTACGGTGCTGTTTTCCAAAATACGCAAGGCGCGGTTGATACGGTTCAAAGTCAACTGTGCAGTCTCCAGGGCTTCCCCCGAAAGACCAACGCTCCAGACCTGTGCCACCGAAACGTTTTTTCCAACCTTGACACCGCTCTCGACCAAGGAATCCACAAGCCCGACGCCCTCGGCAGTCAGCACCTCCTCGTTGCGAAACAGATACGCCTGCGAGGAGGTCAACTGCGTATCTGTGATCAGCCGTGTGGGCGTGGTCAGAATGCTACCCACGGCAAATCCGGTGGCGTGCGCCACGGTATAAACGATCAAGCCGAGCATTGCCAAGGTTACGGCAAAGCGCCAGGCGTATTTTTGCAAAAAAGCCTTTCGCGTCACGGTGACACCTCCGCGGCAGAAAAGATCGCCTCGATCTCATCGCACACCGCATCTGCGGAGCGCAGCGCCGTATCGGTTTGCATATCCACCCAACGCACGTAATCTTTGGCGCGGAACCAGGTCAATTGACGTTTGGCATAATGGCGCGTGGCAACCACCAGGCGCGCTCTTGCTTCTGCAAGCGTTTCCTCTCCGCGCAAAAAGCCAAAGAGTTCCTTATAGCCAATGGCTTGCGCCGCCGTCAGGTTGACGTCGAATACGCCCTCCCTTTGCAGCGCACGCGTTTCCTCGATCAGCCCTTCCTCCAGCATCTGCGTCACGCGACGGTCGATGCGCTCGTAAAGGATCTCCCGATCGGGATAGTGCAAGCCGATGACCGTGGCGTCGTATGGGGATTGCCATGCTTGCGTGCGGCGATCCATCTCACTTTTGGTCACGCCCGTCGTCTCGTAGATCTCAAGGGCGCGTACCACGCGCTTGACGTTGTTTTCGTGAATGGCGTCGGCGCTTTCGGGGTCGACCGCGCGCAAACGCTCGTGCAGAGCATGCGCACCGTGCTCCGATGCGTAATCAAACAAAGACTCCCGCAATGCCGCGTCCGAGGTCGTTTCCTCCATACCGCCGCAAAGCAGACGATCCAGATACAGTCCCGTACCTCCACAAAGGATGGGAAGCTTTCCGTCCGCGCTGATCTCTGCGATGGCGCGTTGCGCGTGCTCGACGTAGTCGGCGCAGGAAAACGGGGCACAGGGATCGACGATATCGATCAAGTGGTGGACTGCAGCCGCACGCTCCTCGGCATTCGGCTTGGCAGTTCCTACGTCCATACGGCGATAGACCTGCATGGAGTCGCAGGAGACGACCTCGCCCCCAAGACGACGCGCCAATTGAATGGCGATTGCCGTTTTTCCGCTTGCCGTAGGACCAACGATGGCAAGCAATTTGAGTTTTCCGTTTTCTGCCATCTCATCCTCCATCAAGCTTTTTAGACCACAGTACCCCATAGTAATCTTATTATACCTTTATTATACAACATGATTTTCGATTTGTCAAGCGAGAAAAGCGTTCCGCGGCTTGTTTTTTCGCTTGACACCTTACAATCTGCGGTGATTTTTGCCACCGTATTTGCAAAAAGCGGCACCGCGCGCAACCTGCGCATAAGCACCGCACCGCAATGCAATTTTGGAATGCTTTTTGGGATTTACGCAAAAAGAGGAAAAAATGCTTCCAAAAAAGTGAAAAAAGTTCTTGACAGCATGCATAAATTGTGTTATAATATCAAATGTTAATTCCATACATTGGGATATAGCCAAGCGGTAAGGCACCAGACTTTGACTCTGGCATTTTCGCTGGTTCGAATCCAGCTATCCCAGCCAGAAAAAAGCACGCGCAAGCGTGCTTTTTTCAACGAAATTTGCCCTTCGGGCAAGTGAAATAGCTTCGCTGTGAAATATTTGCTTCGCAAATGTGAAATATTCGCTGACGCGAATGTGGGCAAATTTCATTTCACATTGCGACGAAGGAGCAATATTTCACAATTCACGAAGTGAATTATTTCACATT
>JAFTKJ010000053.1 GCA_017453305.1 Clostridia bacterium | reverse complement strand
CCGTGGCTTTTTCTTTGTCTTCAGTGGGGCAATATTTGGGATTCGCTGGTTCGAATCCTTTTGTCGGCTCAATGGATCTATTTCAAAAAAATCTTTTTTTAGCGTTTCGTGGGTTCGATCCCTATCGGAGAAGGGATGGATCTGTTTTGGAAGGGACTATTTGTAAACATTTTGTGAGGAGCGTAAAAAACCGGAAGAATTTGAAACCCTGTCGTGGGTTCAAGCCCTTCCGGTCGCTTGCGTTCCGTATTCAGTTCTTGAAAAATCGCATTTTCGGTAGTTCGAATCCTTCGACTCGAAGAAAAATCGAAAATGGATCTATGGAAATTCGAAAAAAGTAGGCGCGGTTTTCTCGGTCGGATCTAAATCGACCTAAAGACTTGGCTCCCCCCTTACAAAACATATCCATATTGCAATTTTTTCGAAATCGAGCCGTGCTTTTCGGTCGGTGAATAGACTTATCCCTTGGCGATGATGGGAGCAAAAAGCTGTCCGAGGTCTTTCGGGCTTTCGCGCCATGCTTGCAAACGAAGCTATGTATAATTAGTAGACGCGTGTTACATCAATTTTCATTTTTGCTTCCTCGCCTGCAAGTTTGACAATCACTTCTTTGTTGGAAACATTTTGAAGTGTGATAGATTGAACTTGATTAACATCAACCGAACAATAATATTCTCCGTCAACAATAATTACTATTTCAGCGTTTCCCGATTCTACGGAGCTACTGATGTTAAGCGTGAGGGTGTTTCCCGATATTTTAGTTGCTTGAAGAATTACAACGCCGTGTATCTTCCCAAACGATTTGCTGATATAATCGTAATCGCAATCGCGAAGTCTTGTTCCGATTATGTTTGTATGATGTCCGGAATGACTTGCCGATCCCACAGAACTTCTGTAATTATTATCTTTGCTTAAGATATCCTCTCGTGTAATTTCGGTCAGCGCAAAATTTTCAGGTCCGTTTGTATCAATAAAATCAGATTCCGATGTTAATGAAATGATAACTGCAATCAGTATGGCAACAATAACAACAACCGGAATAGAGACGCACAATGCTATGAGTTTTTTATTGACGACTCTTTGATATCCGCACGAATCGAGATAATCTCGCAAGACTTTCTTTATCTCTTCCGAATCGAATACCTCTTTTGACCCATCTAAGCAGTAGGAAACTGCTTTTTTTCGGACTCCGTATTGCTTACGGTACCCATCAAAGTCATAAGTGCTTTCGGTATAGGTTTTATCATCCTTGATATGCGCGATACAGCGAAATGTAGATTCTCTCACACGTGTACCGTGATATTTCGTTTCGATAATTATTTTATCGCCTTCAACTGTAATAGTATATTTCTTATCACTGCAGTTTAAGGCAAGAGCTCCTTGCAAAACCTCTTGTTTTGTCATATTAGCACCACCTTTCTGTTCTGTAGTTTAATTGTATCATAAATTTGTTAATATTTCAACCGTTTCGAGCCAAATCGCGCGTGAGGCGATATATTCAAACTAAATGAAGCATCGCCTTACGGCGATATGATGTTTTTCGCTTCGCTCAAAATGATGTTGCTCCACTGCGTTCCGCAATGATGCGATGTTTGCCTCAAAATGTGGCGAAACCACACATCATCAGGCGAAGCCGTCATCATTGGCGAAGCCAACATCATTTGCCGAAGGCAAACATCATTGAAAAAAGCCGTTTGCTTGCGCAAACGGCTTTTTTCTGACACACCCTTTCAAAATCGATCCGCAGAGCAAGTTTTTTCGAAATCGATCCGTGGTTTTCGGTCGGTGGGTAGCCTTATCCCTTGGTGATGATGAGAGCAAAAAGCTGTCCGAGATCTTTCGGGCTTTCGCGCCATGCCTGTAAACGAATCTATGTACGTTATTCGAGATTTTAAGATTTCTTGTTAAATATTTTTTCAAACAATCTCATAAGTGCAGATTCATACTTCTTCTCAAAATGCTTGAATATGAAATGGCAAATGATTTGTATGACGATAGCAATTATGAAATATCCGCCAATCGTTGCGGCATAATATTGCCACGGGAAAGAATTTAACAAACCGATTATAAGGAAAATGGCGGGAATTGCGAGAATTTCTATCAAGTTCCAAACCACATAAACGATTGTAAAAATAACCTCTAAAAATTTCAAAAAGACTTTCATTTGTTTTCCTTTGCTGTGTTGATGAGGGCGTTTCGCCTTTCTTTTCTTCATTATACCACAAATTCGTGAACATTTCAACCGTTTTGTGCCAAATCACGCCGAAGGCGTATCCGTTTGCGCGAAGCGCAACATCATTGGGCGTAAGCCCACATCATTGCGAAGCACATCATTTGCACGAAGTGCAACCTCGTTCATTTGTGTCCGCCTTGCGGCGGAATGATGTTAGCCTTCGGCTAAATGATGTTGCGTGCGTTGCACGCAAATGATGTTGTGCCTTGCGGCACAAATGAAAAAATCCAAGTCTTTCGACTTGGATTTTTTGACACACCCTTTCAAAATCGATCCGCAGAGCAAGTTTTTTCGAAATCGATCCATGGTTTTCGGTCGGTAGGCAGACTTATCCCTTGGTGATGATGGGAGTTGCACGATACCGCTATCTTCCGAGGGCTCCAAGCTTGCAAATGACGCTATGTAATAATTTTATACTCCCAATTTTTGAAAAACATATTGACAAGTGTGTGGAAATAAGCTATCATGTAATACGGAAAATTAAGCGCGGTGCGCTTTTTGTGCCTTTTAAAATGTAACTTTTCAAACCGACAGTGGGAGGAAAATAAGAGATGAAGGAAGTAAAGCTGATCAAGCAAAACGGCATGATGAAAATCATGGTAGGAGATGAGCTCCTTGAGCCTGCGGGATATATGACCTATAACGTGGATGGGGATCAATTCGGTGCTATGGAGGAAATGGGCAACCGCATTGTTTTTTTCGGTGCGTATGCAACGGATATGGGATTGAATTGCCTTGCAGGATCTAAAGCATGGGGGCCTCATTACTACTTGGATTATAACACGTTTGATTTTACGGAAATTGACCGTATCTTGGAAATGATCGCGCCCCACGGAAAGGGACCTTACATCATTCCGCGTGTTTATTTCTGCACTCCCTCTTGGTGGGAACGGGATAATCCCGACGAGGTTTGCCGTGTGCAGAGCGGAGAGAGCGCAAGAGAATCCTTTGGCTCGAAAAAATGGAGAAACGATATGTGGAGTGCTGTTAAGGCACTTATCGACCATATCAATGACTCTGTTTGGAAGGATCTGATCATCGGATATCATGTGTGCGCAGGCTCTACCGAGGAATGGGGACACCACGGGCACAAGCACCAAAACGATATGGCGGATTATTCCAAGGTGAACCAAGCTTGCTTCCATGAATGGCTTTTGGAAAAATACGGATCTGTTGAAGCGGTGAACTGTGCATGGAGCTCTTCTTACAAGGTGCTTTCGGAAATACCGATCCCGCGTGTGGTCGAGCGTACGCATGCGCTTGGCGGCATTGTAAGAGATCTTAAGAGAGAGCAACACGTTGTTGACTATAATGCTTTTATCAGCGATCAGATTGCAGAAACGATTTTGTGGTTTGCCGAAAAAGTAAAGACTTATACAGGGCGCAAGCTTTTGGTTGGATGCTTTTACGGATATATCAATCATCACGTGGATGCCGCTCACGGAAGCTATTCCGTGTATAAGATATTGCAGTCTCCGGACATTGATTTCTTGTGCACTACAAACGAGCTTGGAAGAATGTATTCCTTCTACACGGCAGTGGATTCTATCCGCCTTCACAATAAGCTTTATATTTGTGAGGGCGATACCAGAACATCTCTTACCACGTGCCTTGGTGAGAAGCTTCCGAAGGCAGAACCCGATAACACCTACTATAAGATCGGCGGGTGGGTCGCTCCGGATTTCAATACGTCCATAGGCAATTTAAAGCGCACCTCCTTGCTTGCCTTGACGGGGCACGTAGGTCTTTGGTGGTTTGATATGTGGGGCGGATGGTTTGATCATCCGGAATATAAAAAGATCATTCGGATGCATCAGGCGCTGTGCGCCGCACAGACCGAGGGACCTATTCGCGCAGAGATTGCCGTGATCGTGGACGAGGGCGGTGTTAAGCACTTCCAATCTCCCGACACACTGCGTTATGCTGTAAAGCTGCAGCTTCTTGAAATGGGGCTTGTGGGCGCACCGTATCATATCTATCTGGCAAGCGATCTTCCCAACGATGATTTCCCCGCGGATGATTATAAGGTATATATCTTTACTCATTTTTGCAGATGCTCCAAGGATATTGAAAATGCCATAGAGCAAAAATTGAAGCGCGGAAACAAGATCTTGATCTGGACACACTTTGCAGGTTTTGAGCGCGGAGCGCTGACGGATTATGAGGTTGCGTATGATTTGGATCAACCCGATTTGATGTGTCAGATCCGCCAAGCGGATTTCCCGATCTTTACAGACCCCTTCTTCCCAAAAACAACGGGAAAATTCGATGAGTACCCGAATCAAGCGCTTCCTTGCTGTAGATTTGTTTCTGGCACAGAGGAAAATGCATATATTCTCGGTCGCGGTACGGAGAACAGAGAGCCGGCACTCTTGTGGAAGCAGTTTAGCGATTATGCATCTGTTTACAGTTTGTGTCCTTGTCTTCCCGCACGCGTTTTGCAGAAGATCGTGATTCAAAGCGGCGTGCACGTGTACAGCTTGACCCGTGACGTCCTTATGGCAGGCGGAAAATATATCCTGTTACGTGCGATGACCGAGGGGCAAAAGCGTATTCATTATCCCGACCCGACGAAAAAGATCGTTGACGTTTACACGGGAGAGGTGATGGAGAATAACGACAGCTTGATTGATTTCTGGCTGAAGAACGATGAGGTAAAGGTGCTTGAGGTTGTAGATTGATGAAAAAACGCACTTTTGTCTTGCGACAAAGGTGCGTTTTTGTTCCAACCGTAGGTGGAAGGGAATTGAGGCAAAGGCTTGAATGGCATCATCCCGAAGGATGAATCAAACGGAGGATTCTGAACCTAAATTTGCCCTGCGGGCAAATTGCGCATCCACAAGCGATGCTTGCGGATGCTACGCGGCGCGCCTTGCGCGCACGCGGTTTCTCTGCGCCTCCTGCCCCTGCCAAAGCAAAAAGGCCGCCGATTGGCGACCTTTTTGCTTTGTGATACCACTACAAAATAGATCCATATACGGCTATCGTACAAAAACAGTCCATGATTTTTGACGTAAAGATAGACTGCCCCCTTGGCGATGATGGGAGATGCAATTAACCGCTGTCTTCCGAGGTACAACGCCATGCTTGCAAACGAATCTATGTATTATTTTTCAGTTCCGCTTTGTATTTCTCTACCAAAGCATCAAATTCCTTTATATATTTATCGAGTCTTGCCTGTCCTTTTGGCAGATCAAGCCCCGGTTTTCTGTATCCGCAAACTCTGATGTCATTCAGCATAGCATCTTCTGTATTATATGCCCTTAACGATTGTCCGGAGATGTGAGGATATTTTGCACACATATATGCGATTTCTTCGGTAGTAAACATTCCTGCGGGAAAATCAAATCTTTTTAGACTTGGCATAGCTTCAAGGATGTCCGTGTTTCTGTCTTCGAGCTTAATTAAATGAAGGTTCACATTTTCCAATGATGACATTCCTCTCATCCATTCCAAACTTTGCATTGGATATGGGGAGAATATATCACCATGAAACTCAATGAATTTCAAATATTTTGCCTTTTGCAAAATAACAGGATTGTATACGATCTTCTTAGTGTCCTTTATGTTCAAATATTCAAGCTTTGGATTTTGAGACATATCCCATAGGGTATTCGCACGAATATTCCAATAAATACTAATTCCTTCTATTTTTTTTAATTTTTCAAGAGGTGAAAAATCGGATATTAACTGACACTTGAAAAAGCTTAAAAATTCGTACGTTTCTCCGTATTTCTCAACAAAATATTCAAAGCTTTTTTGCTCCATTCCGCAAAGTTCAATGACTTTTTTGTTTTTGCCTTTGCTCATTTCATAATCAACGTCATCAGGAGACATATTGCATGGGGATAAGGCGCCGCTCGGATTCGGCATTTCTCTTGAAACATACAAGCGTTTGTCCTTGTCATCTGCATGAATAAACCAATCATGGCTCAATTTTTGCTCAATGCTCATTTTTCGTTCTCCTTCGCCGTGTTGATGGAGGCGATCAACATTCTGCGGATCGTTCCACACTGATTGTATAACTCTTTTGCAATCTCGCGGTCAAGCAATTCGGATTTCACGAATAATTCAAGCCAATATTCCGTTTCGTAGCACTCCTTTAGCGCAATTTGAAACTTGGCAACAAAGTCAGCTTTACTGTGAGCATAATTCGCCTCGTGAATGTTGGCGCCGATGGAGGTTGACGAACGCTCCAACTGATTTACGAGGGAATAGTGACCTTTTATGCCGTCACACATTTTGATGACTTTAACCGCAAAATCTGTGGATAAGTCGCGAAGTTTTGATTCTGCCATAGTAACACCGCCTTTCTGCCGTTATTATATCATAAATCCGATATTTTTTCAAGTGAAATATTCGGCGTTGCCGAATGTGAAATAGTTTTTTGCGTACTTGAAATAGCACTCCGAGTTTTTGATCTTTAGTGAAATATTTTGCCTCACGGCAAAATGTGAAATAATTCACTTCGTGAATTGTGAAATATCTCCCTTCGGTCGATGTGAAATGAAATAAATCCCTCACACGCCCGCAGGCGTATTTCACATGGCGAAGCCATATTTCACGCATGCAGTGCATTTCACAAATCCCGCAAGGGATTTATTTCACTGAAAAAAGCCATTCGCTTACGCGAATGGCTTTTTTCTTGGCAGGGGCAGGAGGATTCGAACCCGCGACCCACGGTTTT
>JAFTKJ010000031.1 GCA_017453305.1 Clostridia bacterium | reverse complement strand
TATGCAATTTAGAATACAAGCCCACCTTTTCTTCTTTTGTGAAATGGTGCAAGCTTTCCACCGATACAGCGGCATCAAACACATTCTCACCAAGCGGCACATCAAAATATGAGCCAAGAATCAAGGTTATATCCTTGCCAATGAATTTTCGTTGAAGCTCGGTTAGCATTCCTTGTGAAAGGTCTATTCCCGTAACCTTTGCCGAAGAATTACGCTTATAATATTCTTGCAGTTCCAATCCTGTACCGCAACCCAAATCAAGTATGCAACAGTTTTCAGCGGTCGGTAATTGCTTTGCCGTAAAAGGATAGAACTCGCTTGCGCATTCGATGTTAGTCATCATATGATCATCATATCCGTCAAGTCTTGCCTCAAAAAAAACACTCATTTTTTCAAGCATACATAACCTCGCGTCAAATTCTTATTTATCGTTTTGCTTATCGCCGTTTTCGCCTTTGTATTACAAAAGCACAGGGGCTTAGCCAATACCCCTATGTTTGCACATATCCAAAGGCTCTCCCTCTGGGAGAGCTCCCGACGGAGTCGGGTGAGAGGGGGCATCATTGCGACCATTTGCCCTCTCCGTCGGCTACGCCGCCACCGTCTCGCCGCGGCTCGGTCACGCTCGGGTTCTGACACCACACCGTGGTGTCATTCATTCCCCTCGCGCCGCTTCGCTACCCAATGGGAGAGGCTTTTTGTTAGTTCCATTATAACACAAATCGGCAGAGAAAGCAAGTTCTCTGCCGAAGTTTTTGTGCTGTTCGTTCCCTGCTAAGAATGCAGAGAAACCGAACTGCCCTTTTTATTGTTTCGATTACGCCTCCATACCAAAGTAAGAAACGGAGTTGTAATAGCAGATGTTGCGGACGACCTCGCCGACGTAGGAAAGATCGGTGGTCATTTCACCGTTTTCCATCATAGTACCGAGATAGTTGCACAAAATGCGACGGAAATAGTGGTGGCGCGGATAGGACAAGAGGGAGCGGCTGTCGGTCAGCATACCGACGAACACGGCAAGATGCCCCGTAGCGGTCAGATCGCGCAGGTGCTGCTCCATGCCCACCTTGTTATCCAGGAACCACCAAGCGGGACCGTATTGGATCTTTCCGCGCGCCTCGCTGCTTTGGAAGCAGCCGATGAGGGTCATGATCTCGGTGTTCATTTTGGGGTTGAGGTTGAACACGATGGTTTTGGGCAGGCTCGCCTCGCTGTTGAGGCGGTCGAACAAACGGGACAAAAGTCCTATGCTATTGGTATCGGAAATGCTGTCAAAGCCGGTATCCAAGCCCAATTTTTCCAGCATGACGGCGTTGTTGTTGCGCATTGCGCCAATGTGCACCTCGGTGGCAATGCCGTAGCGTGCGTAGAGCTTCATGAGGAAATAGGTGAGGTAGCCCTTGAAGACCTCGGTCTCCTCAAGCGTGGGACGGTTGCCGCCCAGCGCCTTGATAAGCACCTTTTCGGCATCGGCAGGCTCGGTGACGGGGCAAACGCGCTCCACGGCGATGTCGCTTGCTTTGCATCCAACCTTGATGAATGCCTGCAGGCGAGCCTCGATGGCACTCTCCAGATCGGCAAGGGTTGCGATCGGGTGGGTCTGCTCCTCCAGCTTTGCAAGGAAGGTGCGGTAGCCTGCAGCGTCGATGTTCATGATCTTATCGGCGCGGAAGGCAGGGGTCACGGTGAACTTGTAGCCCTTTTCCTTGATCTTTTCAAAGGTGGTCAGGTCGTCAAACACCTCGTTGGTGGTGTACACGTGCTTGACGTTGGAGCCCTCGATCAAGCTTTGAGGCGTAACGTTGTTCTTGCGGATGTAGTCGTTGCACTCATCCCAAATCGCCTCGGCGTTCTTTTCGTTGATCTCCTTGGTACAGCCGAAAAATTCCTGCAGCTCCACCTGCGACCAATGGTACAACGGGTTACCGAAGGCAGTACCCAGCACACGGCAGTAGGTGACGAACTTTTCTTTGTTGGTAGCCTCTCCCGTGATGTATTTTTCGTCAACGCCGTAGTTGCGCATCAGTCTCCACTTGTAGTGGTCGCCTGCAAGCCAGATCTCAAACACGTCCGAAAAGGGCTTGTTTTCAAGGATCTGACGCTCGGGCAGATGGCAATGATAGTCAAAAATGGGCATCTCCTTGGCGTAGCCAAAGTAGAGATCCTTTGCGGTTTGATTTTGCAGTAAAAAGTCCTCACGAATATAGCTCATAAATTTGTTCTCCTTTGTATTACCAATCTAATTTTTTCGCTACGCGTAAGATTTCGCCCCAAACGATGTCCTCGCACCACCAATGCTCACGGGGCGTGACGGTGAGGGTGCAGGCGTCGGCGGCGTTCTCCTTGGCGTAGATCTTTTGTACGGTCCCAAAGCCCGTGCGTACCCCCTCGATGGGAAAAATGTTATCCTTGACACCCGAGATGATGGAAAGATTGCGGGGCGCGATGAGGCATGCGAGATCCTGCATTTCAAAGTACTTGAAGGCATGCGGAATGTAGTTACAGGAACAGTGGTACATTGCCAAAATAGAATTCTCGTAGGGGCAGAATGCACAGCTGGGCGCGCAGATCTTGATGCGCTCGTCGTAGCATGCGGCGTAGTAGGTTGCCGTTCCACCGCCCGAGTTGCCCGTAACGACCACCTTTTCGGTATCGCACTTTGGGAAGGATGCCGCAAGCAGATCGATCGCCTTGTGCACGTCCCATACGCGCTCGGCGAGAATGGTGCGTCCGATCTGCACTGCCTGCATGGCAGTGTAGGTACAGTTGTTGTAAACGGCAGGGTTATCGTTGATGCGCGGACGGCGCTCACCCATGCCTCTCTGCTCGATGCAAAGTGTTGCAAAACCACGTTTGACCGCCTGAATGCCAAACTGTCCGCGGGGCTGATAGTCAAGATCATGGTCATACAGCACCTTGCCTACCGAATTGTGAAAGCCCGTGGAATGTCCCTGCAGAACGATGGCAACGGGATATTTTTCCTTTTCCCCATCGGGAAGGAGCAGATAGCAGGGCACGCGGTAGCCGATCTCACTTTGAAAGGTGAAACGCGTTTCGGTGTAGCCGTCCTTTTGCTCGGTGTATTCGATCTCCAATGCGGGATCGCAATTGCCGTTTTGCTCGACCAAGTCAAGACCCGAAAGCTCAATAAGCTTTTCGCGGATCTGTTGCTTCCACGCTCTGTAATCTGCCTCGTCGTTGTAGGCAAGCTTTTGCTTGATGTGGGGATAGAGCATCTTGTGACAGGGCTCTTCCGGATAAACGTAATACTTTGGGAATTCGTTCTTTTCGCTCATGGTGAATCCTCCTGTCAGAAATGTAAGCCGCGCAGGTCGATCTGTACGATCTCGCGTTTTCCGTTTTGCGTGGTATCAAAGGTGATGTACTTCCCTCCCCAAACAAATCTGGCGTGAGGGTCGGTGCGGATGTCGGTGATGTCGTGCGGTGTCACCGTTTTGACGCGCAACAGCTCGCGCGATTTGCCCGTTTCGATGCTGTATGCCATCAGGTAGCGATAGCCGTCGATGGGATAACCGTCGCCGATGATATACTTACCGTCGGGGGACATGTTGCAATGAATGTCGGGGTTGTGCTGACCGTGGAAATACGGCATATCGTATTCCACCCACGTCCCCGCATCCACGTCGATGACGTACATGCTCTTTTTTTCGCCCTCCACCGTGCAATGCGCCAAAAGATCCTTGTGGGAAAGCCACAGATAGTGCGAAAAATAGGTGTTTTTCAGCACGGCGCGGCAGTTGCCCTCAAGGTCGGCGATGACCAAGGAGGAGGACCAGCCGGGGTTCTCGGGTGTTTGGAAGTTGCGCACCAGCATCAAAAAGCGGTTGGATGCGGTGTTGAAGGTGATGTGATTGATCAGGATCTTTTGATCGGGGGCAAAGCCTGCGATGGGGGCGAGACGGTCGTAGGAGACGATCTGCTTCGCCTTCCCCGTTTGCATATCCACAAGAAAGACGCCGTCGTCCGCAGGGGCGTTGATGCTTGCATTCTTGTCCTCAAAGCCTGCGTAGCCGTAGCCCGGGCGAAAGGCGAAAATGCGCCCGAAATTGACGCCCAAGCCCCATTTTCCGTCGGGAGAGACACATGCGGTGGCACGGTCAGCGTAAGTCTTTTCCCCCGTGACAAAATTGTGAGTAACGGTCATGAATCTTCCATCCTTGCAGACGTTGTAATAGACCGTGTTTTCCTTTGTGGGGTGATATTGGAGCATGGCTCCCTGTTGAAAGTTCCATGCGGTGGTCTCGGCAAACTTAACGAAGCTTCCGCCGTCAAGGTAACCAAGCTCACAGACGTCGTCTGCCGTTGGCAAGCGATCCATAAAAGGCACGCGATGGCACAGATGCTTGCCCGTCAAGCCCGTAGCGCGCATATCGTAATAGGCAAAAAAGTAGTGCGCGCCGTCGTTTGGGGTAATGATTTGAAAATCGTCGTAATATGCGCTGATAAATTCCTGCATCACGGTCCTCCTTACAGCGTTACACCATCCTTGAAAATGGCGATGTCGTAGTAGTTATTCTCCTCGGCGTGCGGCTTTTCTCCATCCGCTACGCGACGGCAAAGTGCCAAAAGGAGCTCGCTTTGCTCGTCCATATCCGCGCCGTCCAGCAAGACCCCTGCGTTAAAGTCGATCCAATGCGGCTTTTTTTGCGCCAGGGCGTTGTTGGTGGAGATCTTCAAGGTAGGAACAGGTGCGGAGAGCGGCGTGCCGCGCCCCGTGGTAAAGAGGATCATGTGCGCGCCCGATGCCGCAAGGTTGGTCACGGCGACCATATCGTTGCCCGGCCCATTGACCAAGAACAAGCCGCCCGATGCCTTAGGTGTCTCGCCAAAATCCAAAGCGCCGCACAGCGGCACCTTGCCTGCCTTTTGCACGCATCCCAGCGACTTTTCCTCTAAGGTGGAGATGCCGCCTGCGATGTTACCCGGTGAGGGATTGTCGGCAATGCCCTCCCCGTGGTCGATGAAATACTGACGGAACGCGCGGATCATGCGCACCGCGCTGTCAAAGGCTTCTTTGTCTCTGCTAAAGGAAAGCAAAAGCTGCTCGGCACCGAACGCCTCGGGAAGCTCGGTCATCAGCACCGTACCGCCAAAGGCGGCAAAGCGCTCCATGGCTCTTCCTACCAAAGGATTTGCCGTAATACCGCTGTAGCCGTCACTTCCGCCGCACTTGACGGCAATGCGAAGCTTGGAGAGCGGCACGGGCGTGCGGACGTCCTTTTTCATCAGTTCCTTGAGTTCATCAAGAATGCGAGTTCCCTCTTCGATCTCGTCCTCGCAATCCTGAATGCTCAAAAAGCGCACGCGGTTGGGGTCGGTATCGGCAAGCAATGCTTGCATATCCTCCATGCGGTTGTTCTCGCACCCAAGCCCCAACACAAGCACGCCGCCCGCGTTGGGATGACGGATCAGACCGCACAAGATCTTTTGCGTGGTTTTAAGGTCACCGCCCAGCTGGGAGCAGCCGTAGGGGTGCACCAAAGCCTTGGCGCCGCTGATTGCGGCAAGGCGCTTGGCAACGTCGTTGATGCAACCGACGGTGGGAACGATCCACAGCTCGTTGCGAATGCCGACCTCACCGTTTTTGCGTTCGTATCCCATAAAGGTGCCGCTTTTGATGCCCACGGGAACGGTGGGCATCGGCGTGTAGGTCCACTCTCCCGTACCCGAGAGATTGGAGCGCAGATTTTTGGGAGACACCTGCTCGCCCTTGGCGATATCGCACTTGGCAGAGCCGATGGAGTAGCCGTATTTGATGATCTGCTCGCCGCAGGCAATGGCAGAAAGCGCGTACTTTTGCCCGTCGTCGCGGACCTCTACGTTATCTGACGGATGGATCTGCACAGCTCTCGACCTCCTTGGTCAAAGCAGTCAGATCCTCACCCCATACCTTTTTGTCGGAAAGGATCTGCGCGATGGTGGACTTCTTCATCCACTCCATAATGGCGGGATCGTCGTTGGGCGTTCCCTTTTTGTAAAACTCGATCAGCTTGGCAAAGGAGAAAATGAGGTGCTTGGGAGACTTGCCGAATCTTGCGCGGTACTCCAGAATGGAGGGGAGCACACGCACGCGGAACTTGCTGACCGAATTGAGTGCGATAGAGGAAAGGTAATGCTTGATGTAGGGATTGGAGAAGCGCACCAGCACGTTCTCGGCGTATGCCTCCAGCTCCTCTCGCGGCAGATCCAGTGTGGGAATGATCTCCTCAAAGAGGCAGGCGCGCACAAAGCCCTGCATTTTTTCATCGTCCATGCAGGATTTGACGGTGTCAAAGCCCGAAAGCAGCGCATACGGCACAAAGGAGGTATGCGCACCGTTGAGAATGCGCACCTTACGGGTACGGTAGCGCTCCAGGGCGTCCTTGGTAACGATGACGTTCAGCCCCGCCTTGGAGAACGGCAGATCCTTTTCCAGATCGTAGTCGGTCTCAATGACCCAAAGATGGAAGAACTCGGAGGTGTTGACCATGCGGTCCTCGTAGCCGAGGTCGATCACCTCATCCTTGGGGTAACCCGTGTTGATGCGGTCGACCAGCGTATTGCAGAACACGTTCTCCCCCTCAATCCACGCGCAAAAATCCGCGCCCAGCCCCCAAAGGTCTGCGTACTGCAGCACCGTCTTTTTGAGGTTGTCGCCGTTGCGGTCGATCAACTCGCAGGGCAAGAATACAAATCCGGGCAGTCCCAATTCAAAGCGGCGCTTTAACAGCAGCGTCAGCTTTGCCGGAAAGCTTGCAGGGGGGGTATCGGTCATCTTGTCGCTCTCGCGGAACTCGATGCCCGACTCGGTGGTGTTGGAAATGATAAAGCGCGCCTCGGGCAGCTCTGCCAGAGCAAGGTATGCGTCAAAATCCTCGTAGGGCTTGACACAGCGGGAGATCACATCGATCTTGCTGATCTCCACGCCCTCGGCACCGCGAATGATGTGAGTATAATTGCAATCCTGCGCGGTGAGCAGATCGCAAAGCCCCTGCTCGATGGGCTGTACCACGGCAACGGAGCCGTCAAAGAGGTTTGCGTCGTTCAGCTTTTGCAGCATCCAATCCGCAAAGCCGCGCAAAAAGCCACCCTCACCGAATTGGATCACACGAATGGGTCTATTGGTTTTCATAATGTTTTTCTCCCTTCTGTTTTCAGAGATGCTCTTCCGCAAACGCGCGGTAGAGCTTTTGTGCCGCATAATACGCCAGCTTGGGCTTGCGGTACTCGTTCATCAGTCCTTTGTTGTTAAAGCCGCGTGCGCGGTTGAGTCCTGCCTCAAGGCAGGTGCGCATATCAAAAAATTGCCAGATAAAGGAGCCTGCCACGCGCGGATGCGCATGGAAAAGCTTTAAGCATGCAGAGATCTGCTTTGCCTGGTTTTCCTCGCACCAAAGGATGTTTTCGTCGTCGTGACAGCCTGCAATTGCCGCACAACCAAACTCGCTCATCACGATGGGCTTGTCGGCAATGCCCTTTTCCTCCGTCATACGGCAGAAGCGCGCAAGGAATTTTTCCCACGCGTCATCCTCGTAGCCATAGTACCAGCCAAAGTATTGGTTGAGACAGATCAGATCGCAAAACTCCCAGCAGATATCGTTGTCGGGATGGCAGGAGGCGTAAACCACCAAGCGGTTGCCGCCGTTCGCCTTTAAAAATTCATAGTAAAGCTTGCTCATATCGTACGCCGCGGGGGTTTGCGTATGGATCTCATTGTGCATGCCCCAGAGCAGGATGCACGGGTGATTGTAATAGTATTTGACCATTTCGCGATGCATCTGCAGTCCGCGCGAAACCACGGTCGGGTTTGCCAGTGCCTCGTCGGAAAAGCCGCAGCCCCAGATGGGGATCTCACTCCAAAACATCAGCCCCGCCTCGTCCAACAGATCCACAAACTCCTGCGCGTTGGGATAGTGCGAGCCGCGAATGGCGTTGCATCCCATTTCCAGCGCAAGGTCGATATCCCGTTTCATCAGAGAGAACGGGAAAGCAAAGCCGAACTCAGGGTGCTCCTCGTGACGGTTGACTCCTCGGAACTCCACGGGCTTTTTGTTGAGCAGGACCGCACCGTTCTTGACCTCGACGTGGCGGAAGCCGACGCGGTCGCAAAGGTCGTCGCTGTCTGTCGTGATGCGAATGGAATAGAGATTTGCAACACCGATATCCCAAAGTCTGACGTCGTTTACGGCAAAGCGCGGGAGCGTAACGGTGGCATACGCGCCGCCCGAAACGCACGCATCGCCACGGGTGCGCACCTCTCCGTTGAGGGCAAAGGAAAGCGCGGTGCTCTCCTCCTTCTCTGCCGCGTTGTAAAGCTCCAACACGGGCGTGCAGGTTGCGGTGGTCAGGTCGTCCGAGAGGGTGTACTCCAAGCGGTTGGAGAGAATGCAGATGCCCTCCAGGGTCTCCACCGTCACGCCGCGCACGATACCGCCGTAGTGATACCAATCCACCCAGGTCTGGGGAATGGAATCCTTGTCGAAGCGGTTGTCCACGCGCACGGAGAGGCGATGCTCCCCTGCTGCGACGTTTGGAACGATAAAATCAAACTGTGTAAATCCACCGTAGTGCGTGCCAAGAGGCTTGCCGTCCAGCCACACCTCTGCCGCAGTCATGACCGCGCCAAAGCAAAAGCGCAAGCAGCCCCCAGCGGTGTGGAAGATCTTTTCATACCACGCCACGCCCTCGTAGGTCAAAAGTCCGCGCTCGGTGTTCCACACGGAGGGGACCGCTACGGTATAAGAGCTCTGCAACCCATCAAACCAAGCGTCCTTGACGCCCATATCAGACGGATCCTTACAAAAGCGCCACGCCCCATCCAAGGACGTCACACGGCGCACGGTATGCTCTTCAAAAATTCTTGCCATAAAAAACCTCCGCATTACACAATTCTACAGATTAATTATAAACCAAAATCCTTGAAAATGCAATATACTATCGTACAGCAGATTTGCATATCGTTCAAATTTCGCATAAAATAACATCTTTTTTTCAAAAAAACCTTGAAAAACATTCAATCGTGTGGTAGAATATAAAAAAACGGAAAGGAGGACCGAGCGTGGCTACCAAGCTTGACAATTTGCTCTACCGCCGAACGTGGCACAACTTCCACGTTGAGTACTACGAGGGCTACAGGCCGAACATGACGGACTTTCACATGCACGAGTATTACGAGATCAGCCTGATCCTCTCGGGCAAGATCAAGGTCCTGCTCTCTGACCGAGCGCAGTACGGTACCGAGTGCCGCCTGGTGCTCACGCGACCGAACACGCCGCACTTTATCACCTGCGAGCCCGACGTCCTCTACCGCCGCCTCAACGTGCTGTTTGCAAACGACTTTATCACCGACTACGTTCCCGAATGGAAGGACTTGATCTCGGTGTTTGGCAAAAATGGAAAGATCCTGATCCTCTCCCCCGAGCAATGCGACAGCTTCCGCTCCCTGATGGAACAGATGCAAAAGGAGACCAAGCCCCTGCGCCAGCGGTTGATGCTGATGTACCTGCTCTCCTTGATTTCGGATTGCGACGCCAACGAAAACGCGCCTCCCTCCGATATTCCCCCTTACGTAACCGGCGCGCTCTCCTATATCAGCCAGCATTATACCGAAAAGATCCTGGCTTCGGACCTTGCCTGGAAGCTTGGCATTGGCAGAACGACGCTGATGACCGCCTTTAAAAAGTACACGGGAAATACACTGAACGACTACATCACGCGCTGTCGCTTAAAGCACGCCGTGCGTATGCTCCGCGCAGGAAAGACCTCGCAGGAGAGTGCCGAGGCAAGCGGATTTGGTGACACCTGCGGACTCATCCGCGCCTTCAAACGCATTTATAACATGACGCCGGGACAATTCCTCGCGTCGAAAAATCCTTAACGTTAAAAACCTTGGCGGGCTGCCTCAAATTTTGCATTTGAGACAGCCCGCCAACAAAATTATTTAAAATTATTCAAGATATCCCAAGCGGTGGAGCCAAACGAGGACGTGAGAGGCGAAGCCGTGGTTACAGCTGGCGTTGTTGCTCACGTTCTCCCAAAGGGTGCCGGTTTGACGTGCCATGTAATCAAAATAGCCGCGGATATTTTCTTCCAACTTTTCAAGGTATCCTGCGTTAGCAAGCAGATCCAAGCGCATGTAATTTCCAATAAAAGCATTGGAAAAATGCACACAGGGGTGACGGTTGTTCTCCCGACGGTCGGGTCCAAACTCCTCCACCATCGTTTGCCAAAGCTCCGCGTCCTCCTCGACGGACGCCACCCCCATATAAAAGGCGTAGTATTGGCAGGTCTCGGTCACCTCACCCGAAAGCTGCAGAGTACCGTTTGCATCAAGGACGGCGTTGTCGCAGAAGAAGAGCCCCGTGCGACTTTGTTTGCGAATGCAGGCGCGCAATGCCGCCGACTCGCGCTCCAGGTCGGCATCCCCGTACAGCGAGGCAAGCGCGCGCTTAAAGCGATAATAGAGCATGTTTGTGGGATAGTTAACGTCCTGCACCAGCTTGTTGCAGTGCGACCACTCCACAAAGATCCACCCGTCAAGGCTTTGCAACAGCCCGTCGGTATTTTCAAAATGGCGGAAATAGCCCAGCAGCGCGTAAAGCTTTTGGCGGAGCTCCTCCACAAGAGAGCGGTCGCCCGTACGCTCGTAATACTCCGCAAGCTCCAAAGCAAACCACATCGCCCAGTTTGGAATAAACTCACTGTTGAGCGTATCGGACGGATAACACATGGGAAGCATTCCGTCCGGAAGACCTTCAAAGTGATCGACCATGGCGTAGTTGGAAAGAAAATTGCGCTCCACGGCACTCTTCCCCGTCATCAGATGCTCGACGCGAGAGGTAAAAAAGCTGTCGCAGAGCCAGCCTGCACGCTCACGGGAGGGACAGTCCATGTAGACGTCGTAGGTGTTTTGACAAAAGCTTTCCAGTGCGGCGTGATAGATGCGCGCGATGGTCGCGTCGGCTTTTTTGACGTTCAGCTTTTTGACGATCGCGCGCTTGTCAAAGCCAACGTAGCGCATGGAAAGGTCGTTGACGCGGATCGCACCGCCACGAGAAATCACGTTGAGATACCCCAGCGTGTACGGCTCGGCGGTGATCAGGTGATAGTGCTTTCCTCCTGAGAGGCGGTAAGTGACCACGTTTGCACAGCCAAGGCGCGTAAAATTGATCGTTCCATCCGAAAGAATCTCGTCAAAGGTCAGATACAGATCGGCATCGGAGTGGCAGTCTACGTCCAGCTCGATCAAGCCCGTGCGATTGCCCTCCATGGCAACGGTGAGGTAGGTGTCGGCATCCAGCAATTGCGGAAATTGCGCCTGCAGATCGGGATCTGTAGCACTCAGATCCATTTTTTCTGCCGCGCGAAGGGAGAAAAAGTCAAGCTCCGATTGATAAAAGCCGTCCACGTTTTCGCCGGGCTCCGAAAAGCGCACGTTCCAATATGCCCCCCTCTCACAGTCGGTCACGCGACCTTTTTCGATCACGGCACGGCAATCGATGCGACCCGGCGCCGAGATGGGAATCTCTCGTGCGATAAAGTGCTTTGGCTCGGTTTGCTCCAATTCGATGGGAATACGCGCCTTACGTGGATACGTGCGCAGATCGTAGACCTCACAAAACGTGCGCTGGTAGGAGTAGCGATGCACCTTTTGCAAATGATCGGGGCATGCAAAGGCGTGCCAGCGGTCGTCGCCCGTATGGGCAAGGACCTTACCGCCCGCGATCAGCTCCGCGCACACAAAGGATGGCTCGCGCACCCAATAAAAGCTGCGGCAATAATAGCCCGTGGCAACGACGGTAACGGTGACCTCACCCTTTTTTAGAATGGGCAGCTCCTCGACACGATACCAACCTTGCCCTGCGCGCGCAGGTCCCAAATGGAGCAGCTCACCGTTGACAAACACGCGGTATCCCGTGTGTCCCGCAATGCGCAAGGTCAGTGCCTCGGTTGACTCTACCACCGCCTCAAGCGCGATCATTTGATTCATCGCACACGTTTTTCCCTTTTCCCAAACAGGAACCGCTTTTTGAAAAAAGATTTCTTGCTGCATCATTCAAGCCTCCGTTTCAATCTGTTTCAATGGTAACATATTTGTGTCCAAATGTCAAGCGAAAAGCCATTCAATTTGACAAAAATTTTGTCAAAGTTTTCAAAAGCTTGCGCGGTAGAGTGCGCGGAAGCCTCTGTAGTTTTTATGGGGAGACCTTTCCTAAAAAAGGTCTCCCCATAAAAACTATTCATCCTCTTCGTCCTCGGTATGCTTTTGTGTCAGCTGTGCCTGCAGCATCATGTCCTTGACCTTCATCAGGCGCGTGGTATTGCCGCGCTCGTTTTCGTCCAGCTTCATTTTGATGGACTTGATGGTCTCCAGGTACTGCGGCATAAGGATATACTCCAGCGCATTGACACGGCGACGGGTATGCTCAATCTCCTCGGCGAGGAGCTGTGCCGTTTTTTCAAGCTCTGCCATGCGCATCAGATCCTCCATAATGCCGCTCAATTCGCGCAACGAGGAATCCAACTCGCCCGAGGTAAAGGCAAGGCCGTAGTTGTAGCTGTCGCTTCCGCCCTCGGCGTGCACGCGAAGCTGAAAAACAGGCACCGTAACGCTCATGATGTTCTTGTAATCCACCACGAGCTCGCCCTCTTTTTTGGGGCAGATCATGGCTTCCTCCAGCATTTTTGGGCTGCTGACCGCGCTTGCGACCGTAAAGGAACGGTAGACGTCGTTCAAAGCCGCTTCCACACGCTCGCGCAAGAGCTTGTCCTCGCGCACCACGTCCAAAAACTGCTTCATCAGCTCGTCGCGCTTATCCTTGAGGAGCTTGTGTCCCTTGCGTGCGGTCTGGTAGCGCGTTTGAATGCGCTTCATTTCCATACGCGTGGGGTTGACTCTCAATTCAGCCATATCCGCATATCACCTCTCCTTCCAAAGCGTTTTGTAAACTGCATTACTTCGCGTCCTTCGGCCAGTATTTTTCGATCATTTCGGGCTTGATACGCTTCATTTCACTCTTGGGAAGAATGGAAAGCAGCTCCCAGCCGAGATCCAACGTCTCTTCGATCGAGCGGTTTTCGTCAAAGCCCTGGTTGATATAGCGCGCCTCGAATTCATCGGCGAACTGTGCGTACAAGCGGTCGATGGGAGAGAGCGCCGCCTCACCCAAAACCACCATCAATTCCTTTGCCTCTTTTCCGCGTGCATAAGCGGCAAAGAGCTGGTTCATGGTGGATGCGTGATCCTCACGCGTCTTCCCTTCTCCGATTCCCTTATCCTTCAAACGGGAAAGCGAGGGCAAAACGTCAACGGGAGGCATATAGCCCTTGCGGTACATCTCGCGAGAGAGGATGATCTGTCCCTCGGTGATATATCCCGTCAGGTCGGGGATGGGGTGGGTCTTATCGTCCTCGGGCATGGTCAGGATCGGGATCATGGTGATAGAGCCCTCCGAACCCATCTTTCTGCCCGCGCGCTCGTACATGGTTGCAAGGTCGGTGTAAAGATAGCCGGGGTATCCGCGGCGACCCGGGACCTCCTTACGTGCGGCGGAAACCTCACGCAAAGCCTCGGCGTAGTTGGTGATATCGGTGATGATGACCAGCACGTGCATGTCGCACTCAAATGCCAGGTACTCGGCGGCGGTAAGCGCCATACGAGGCGTAGAGATACGCTCGATTGCGGCGTCCGACGCCAGGTTGATAAAGAGCACGGTGCGGTCGATGGCTCCCGTACGCTTAAAGTCGGAAATGAAGAAGTCCGCTTCCTCGAAGGTGATACCCACAGCCGCAAACACGACTGCGAATTTATCGTCCTTATTTCTTACCTTTGCCTGACGCGCGATCTGTGCCGCGAGGTTTGCGTGCGGCAGACCCGAGCCGGAAAAAATAGGCAGCTTTTGTCCGCGGACGAGGGTGTTAAGTCCATCGATGGTAGAAACACCGGTTTGAATGAACTCGGAGGGATAGTAGCGCGCCGCGGGATTGATGGGCGTGCCGTTGATATCCATGGTCTTTTCGGAAATGAGGCGTGCGCCGCCGTCGATGGCTTCGCCCATACCGTTAAACACGCGTCCGAGCATGTTGGGAGATACGGGCAGCTCCACGCCGTGCCCCGTAAAGCGCACCTTGCTGTTTGCAAGGTTGATGCCTGCGGCAGACTCGAACAGCTGCACCAGCACGTTGCGTCCGTTGACCTCCAGCACGCGGCAACGGCGAACCTCGCCGTTGGGCAGCTCAATTTCGCCCAGCTCGTCGTACTTGACACCGTCCACCTGCTTGACCAGCATCAGAGGGCCTGCAACTTCTTCAATGGTTCTGTATTCTCTGATCATTGTCATTCCCTCCTTTACTCAGCTTCCACAGCGGCGATCAATGCGTCCAGCTGTGCGGTGATCTCGGTCTTGATCTCTGCAAATTCGTTGGTGTAATTGTCATTGGGAGCGGTCTTGGCACGACCGATGCGCTCGTGCACGGGCAACGAGCATACGTCCTCGATGTCTGCTCCCGCTTCGATGGCACGCTTGGCTTGGTCCTCATAAGTAAAGATCAGCTCAAGGATTCCGCACTGCTTCTCCAGGGGAGAATAGGAGTCGATATCAAGGAATGCGTTTTGCTGCAAGAAGTCCTCACGAATGGACTGTGCAACGTCCAGGGTCAGACGGTCGGAGGCAGAAAGCGCGTCCATACCGACCAATTTGACGATCTCCTGCAGATCCGCCTCTACCTGCAAGGTCTTGAGACACCGTGCGGTGTAATCCATCCAGGATTTGGAGACGTTTTGCGCAAACCATCCCGAAAGACGGTCACGGTACAAAGAGTAAGAATTGAGCCAGTTGATTGCCGGGAAGTGACGGCGGTAAGCCAGGGATGCATCCAAGCCCCAGAATACCTTGACGATACGCAGAGTTGCCTGCGTAACGGGCTCGGAGATATCACCACCCTGAGGAGATACCGCACCGATGGCGGAGAGTGCGCCCTCGCGTTTGTCGGAGCCAAGGCACACGACCTTACCTGCACGCTCGTAGAACTGTGCCAGGCGCGAGGTCAGATATGCGGGATAGCCCTCCTCACCGGGCATTTCTTCCAGACGTCCCGACATTTCACGCAGAGCCTCTGCCCAACGGGAGGTAGAGTCTGCGATAACAGCCACCGAATATCCCATATCGCGGAAATACTCGGCAATGGTAATACCCGTATACACCGAAGCCTCACGTGCGGCAACCGGCATATCGGAGGTGTTTGCAATCAGAATGGTGCGCTCCATGAGTGAGCGTCCCGTTTTGGGGTCGGTCAATTCGGGGAATTCGCGCAAAACGTCGGTCATTTCGTTACCGCGCTCGCCGCAACCGATATATACGACCAGATCCACGTCACTCCACTTTGCCAGCTGATGCTGTACCACGGTTTTGCCCGAGCCGAAGGGGCCGGGAACGCACGCAGTACCTCCCTTTGCGATCGGGAACAAAGCGTCAATGACACGCTGACCCGTGATCATGGGGTCAACGGGGGGCAGCTTTTCCTGATAAGGACGCGCCACACGTACGGGCCATTTTTGCATCAGGGTGATGTCGGCAATGGTGCCGTCGGCGTATTTGATCTTACCGATGCGGTCGGTGACCTTAAAGTCGCCCTCACGCATCTCCACGATGGTACCCTTGGTCTTGGGCGGCACCATGATCTTATGCAGGATCACCTCGTTCTCCTGCACCGTGCCGTACACGTCGCCTGGGTTGACCGTATCTCCAAACTTGACCGTGGGCACAAAGTGCCATACGCGGGAGCGGTCGAGTGCGGGGACGTCGATGCCGCGTTGGAGGTTGGAGCCGTACTTGAGACGAATGGTCTCCAAGGGGCGCTGGATACCGTCGTAAATGTTGGAAAGCAGACCGGGGCCAAGCTCTACCGAAAGGGGTGCTCCCGTGGAAACGACCTTATCGCCGCGTCCAATGCCTGCAGTCTCCTCGTAAACCTGGATCGACGCGCGGTCGCCGTGCATTTCGATGATCTCACCGATCAGGCTCTTTTCGCCAACGCGCACCACGTCGAACATATTTGCTTCTCTCATGCCCTCGGCAACCACAAGAGGTCCCGAGACCTTCAGAATTTTTCCTTCAATCATGTTTGATGAACCTTTCTTCCTTTGTCAGTCGGGTGTCATTCCTTAAAGAGGATGTCGGCACCCACCGCACGCTCCACAGCCGAACGGATGTTGTTCATGCCGTAGCCCGTAGAGCCTCCCTGTCCGGGGATGGAGATCACCGCCGGCAGGGGCATGTCCTTGTAACGATTCATATCCTCTTCGATCTGCACGGCGTAATTTTCGGTAATAAAGATAACGGCGTACTGCCCGCTCTTTACCATGCTGTGCAGCTTTTTTGCCGCTTCCTCAGCGCCCGACGCCTCCTCTACGGCAAAGCCGAGAGCCATAAAGCCGAGCACCGTATCGCGGTCTCCGATAATTCCGATCTTATACATAGCTTTCACGAATCCTTTCGCGAATGGTTTGAGTATCGATGCCTGCCTCCTTGCCCGAAAGCAGGATACGCAAATTCTTCACCTCGTACTCGTGTGCCGCCACAAAGGCGACGATGACCTCGAGTCCGTCGGGAACGAATCTGACCTCCTTGACAAGGGACATCCATGCGTTATCCGCAATTTTTTCCAGCGCGCGCAGGCTACCGTCGCTCTTTGCGACCTCCTCTGCAAACGCGGAATACTGCGAATGACGCAAGCGCTCCCACAAAACCGCCTCGCCGCTTGTAAAGGCAGCACTCAGCGCCTCCTTGGGAAGTGTGCCACCGGGCAGGAACGCATCCTCAAACAGGGGCTTTCCGCCCTCGCCTCCGCTCATGCGCAGCACGCGCACGGCGATGGTGACGTTGAGCAGATCGATCTTCGTTTGCACCAATCTGCGCACGAACGCGTTGTCCGAAGCGTTTGCCGCATCACTCATTTCGGCATAGCAGGCACGGTCGATGATCAGATCGATCGCTTGCGGATTTTTTGTCTTTGCGTAAGCGTCGATCGCCTCCTCTGCCGCCGCTTGCATGCGGGGAGAGAGCGCTTGAAAGCTCTTTTCCGCGACCATTCCGACGATCTGCTTTGCCGATACCGTTCCAAAATCGAACAGCATGGAAGAGGGATCGATGCCACGGACGAACGCCTTGATCGCCGCCTTTAAGTTATTACAATCGTATGGATAGAGCCACAGACGCAACGCGGGCGAATCGGGTGCCAGCTCGGTCACGCGTGCATATGCCTTTTTCAGGATCCCCAAAAGAGTCTCCTCACGCGCAACGGCTCCGCCGTCCTCACTTCTCACGATGGAAACGCCGTACTCCTCTAAGAGCGCGTACGCCTCGTCGGTGGTTTTGGCATTCAGCAACCGTTCGATGCGGTCACGCCCGATGATTGCGTGCTCCAGCGTGCGTATATTGGCACTGCCAAATAAATAGTCAGCCATGATTCACGCACTCCTTTGCCTTATGCCTTGACGTCGAACAGCGTACGTGCGACCTCGGCTTCAAGGCTTTCGCGCAGCTGTGCGAACAACAGGGAGAGCGAGCAGTTGGACTCCACGCTTCCGTAGCGCAAAATGAGACCGCCGTCAATCGCCACAACCTGGTCGGAAAGGGTCAAAAGCTCCAGACGGGAGGCAGAAACCTTGCCCGCCAAATGCTTCTTGGTGCCCTCTACCACCGCCTTACCGCAACGGTCGCGGTCGCGCTGGTTCAAAAGCACCTCGTATTTTTCGGGAGACATGGCATCCTCCTCACCGTACAGCTTGCGGCTGAGGTCCTCTGCCTCCAATTGCTCCATCAGCGCCGCGGAAAGCAGACCGATGAGCAGTTCGTTGTACTTTTCAAGCTCAAGCGCACGGGTTCCCTCCAGCGCACCGTCAAACACACCGTCAATCAGCTCACTCTTGGTTTGCAGCAAGAGGTTGCGCTTTGCGGTGGCCGCCGAGAATTTGACACGGGAGACGTACTCCATACCTCCCTTTTCCGCTTCCGCGGAAATCGATTCACGGATGCCCTCGGCACGTGCGGCGTACTCGGCATTGATGCGCTCGCATTCCGCTTGCGCGTCCTCGAGGATACGGTCTGCCGTTGCCTGTGCCTCGGAAAGGATCTTATCCGTGATTTTTTCAAGTCCGTTCATTGCCATTTCGGGCTAACTCCTTTCTGTATTCGCGGTAATCTTACCGTTGATTACAGAACCAGCAGAATGGAAATGAGGAGCGCAAGAATTGCGTAAAGCTCAACGAAGGATGCGGAAATAACAGCCTTACCAACTGCCTCGGGGCGCTTTGCAAGCACGGATACGCCTGCAGCCGCAACCTCACCCTGCTTGAGTGCAGAATACCAGCCGCCAAACGCGATGGGCATTGCCGCAAACAAATAGTAAGCGCCCTCGGAAACCGACAGATCCGCCGTTCCGCCCATGATACCGCTGAACACCATGATCAAAAACGCGATGACCATTCCGTAAATACCCTGCGTCATAGGCAGAGCCTGCAGAAGCATGGATTTACCGTACTTGTTGGGCTCCTCGCAGATCAGCCCCGCGGTTGCTCTTGCAACCATGTTGACCGCTCTGGCAGATCCAAAGCCGGGCAGGACGACTGCCAGTGCCGCTGCAAGAATAGCGATGTTGTTACCCGTAATGATGCTTTTGATGATTTCAGTAATGACTCCCATTGTTTTTTTCTCCTTTGTTTGTTTTTTATAGTTGATTTACATTGGGTACTTCAGTAACGTCTTCCGAATATTCCTCTGCCGGAAGTGCAGGCTGAAACGCTTCTCCGCCGTCCTCATAAAACTTGCCAAAGAACTCGATATATTGCAAGCGCGCCGCGTGCACAAAGGTTCCCAAAAGGTTGATGGCAAGATTGAGCCCGTGACCGAGCAGCATGACGATGACCATGAATACAAAGCCGATCGGTCCTGTGGCGCCAAGACCTGTGAGCATGTTGATGACCTGCGCGATAACGCTTGCAACCAAGCCGAGCGCCAGAATTCTGGAATACGACAGCAGGTCGGATGCAAAGCTGATCAGTGAGTATAGACCTCCCAAGCCCTTGACGATCCACGCGAACACGCTCTTCTCTCCCAAGCCCTTCAGGAATAGGATCATTGCAATGCCTGCCACCATCACCCAAAGACCAACGTCCGAAAGGGTTTGGAGCAACGCTTGCGTTTGAGGTGCAAGCGGCTCGGTGGTGATCATTCCCGCCGCCGCCAGGGGTGCCATCATGTCAACGCCCGCAAACATGACCCAATAAGGTACGTTTTCGCAAAGCGCCACGAGGGGGTTGCCTTTCTTCCAGGTTTGCACCATATTCACCGCCATGCCCGCGATGAGGTGGATCTCACCCATTCCAAGTGCCACAAAGAGGAACGGAATGGAAGAGCTTACGGGGTTGAACAGAATGCCGTTGTTGAAGAAATGACCGATGGGCGTGTTTTGAGCTTGTCCGTTGAATGCGGGGAAAAAGCTGTTCATGATTGCAACGGGCAGGTCTCCAAACCATCCGCCAAACAAAACACCCATGATCATACAGGATATTCCGCAATAGCCGAACATCAGCATCATCCGCTTGAGTCCCTCCTTGGGATTGAGGAGCTTGACGCCGCCAAAGCATGCCAGCACCAACAGCAAACCGTATCCCACGTCGGCAAACATCAAGCCGAAGATAATGAAATAGAAAATACTCATGATCAGAGTCGGATCAAAGGTACCGTATTTCGGATAGGAATACATCTCAATGACCCACTCGAAGGTGTGTGCGAAGGGATTGTTGGAAAGGAGCACGGGAACGTCGTCCCCTTCCTCCGGGTCTGCCAACTCGCAAGCGCACTCAAAGTCCGACAGGGCTTGTACCACGCGGTCGGATGCCGCTTCGGGCACCCAGCCTGCCAGCACGACGCAGTTTTGCGTGTGGTACAGTCTTTGCTTCAGCTTGCACACGTTGAGATTGGTCTGCTCGATATCGGAGAGCACCTCAACGTCATCCAGATTTTCCGCAAGATCCATCATCGTCTCGCTCAGGCGCACCTGCTCGTTGCCAAGCGCGCTGACCTGTGCCTCCCAGCGATCGTACGCGATCTGTGCCGTGGTATCGACCTCCGGGAACGAGACCTTTAAAAAGTCGCACGCCAGAAGCGCACGCTCCACCGCCTCCTCGCTGTCGCGATGGTAGGTAACGGTGATATACTGTGTTTTGCCATCGTCGGAAACGTACTCCACGTACGCCCCCGCCTCTGCAAGCGCCTCGCTGTTCAAAAGCTTTGCCGAGCAGCTGCCCAATTGCAGCACGGTTTGCGCAGAGCCGCATTCGTTCAGCGGTGCATCGTAGTCGATCCAGGGCAGGAGCGAGTGGGCAAAGACCTCCATGCGTGCCAGCTCCTCGGTGATCGCCTTGAGTCGGTCACGCACCTCGAGAGCCTTTGTAACGGTCTCCCATGCGCGCACGTCTCTGCCGTCGCGGACAAACGCACTGCGGTCCAGGCGCTGTACGCGCCTTCCAATGCCGCCCTTTCGGGTGCTGTACCTGGCAAGCAGCGGGAGTGCTTCGCCGATCGCCGCAAGCCTTGCCGCATGCTCGGCCGCTGCGCCGTCTCCTTCCCGTCGCTCAAGTGCGAGCTCGCTCGCCTCGGGCACCGACTGTCGGATCTGAACACATTTCAGGTTCATCATCTTGCGTACAATGGCATCCGCGTCGCTGCTATAGGCAAGGACGGTCAGTTTTTTCATTGTACTTATCGACATTTGGAAGTTAACCCCCTGATTACGATTTTTTCAGCGCTTTTGCGCCGCAAGGATGCCTGACGCTTCATTTCCTCGGCTTCTTCCTTTGCCTCGGTGTCCAGGCGCTCGCGCATGGTGTCGGTGCGTTCGCGCAGCTGCACGATCACCGCCTTTGCGGAAGCGATCGTTTCTTCCTCGGTAGAGGCACACAGTGCCTGCCCGTTACGCTCGGCATCCGCAACCATTTGCTTAGCCTTTTCCTGTGCCTCGCGCACAATTCGCTCGGCATCCAGCTCGGCTTGCTTGATTTTTTGAATAGAGTCTCTTGACATAAAACCTCCATGCGGTTTCCCGTCATTTTTATTCCGCACACGGGCGGATTTCACGGCTTTTTTAATTTCGCCATTCCTATGTATTATACCATAATCTTTATCCAAATTCAAGCATTTTTTGTCGATTTTTCCAAATATTCTCTGTCAAATTTATATCAATCTGTCTTTTTCTCTTCCCCTCCCTCGCACGCGATCTGCAAGGGACTTTTTTCCATTGCAAATGGAGCGCTTTGCGTGGGATTTTTAAAAAAGATCAACTCCTCGCCCATGGGATAAATACCGTCGGGAAGGAACGGCAGGTCTTTCGGGCGCAGGTTGTTTCCAAAGAGCCGCAACACCTGCGCCGTGGGCAGAACCGTCCCCTCCGAGAGATTCCAGACGTGGGAGAGTCGGTGATAGCTGTTTTTCGGCTCTCCCCTCTGCCCCCAAAGATAGGACTCGCACAAAATGGCGGCGTGGGTATCGCTCTCCCATACGCAACGCATCAAAAAGCGGTATTTTTGTGCGCGGAAGAGAGATTTTTCGTGTACGTCCTCCAAATCCAAAAACTCCCGACGCAACCGTTCCCCGTGCACATCAATCGCCCACGCCATACATTTTTCGGCAAGGGATCGGTAATACGCGCGCATCCCCTCCCATTCCAAAAGCTCCTCGATCTCCGCCTCGGCGCGCAACAGGATCTGGTAGCCCTCACGCACAACGGCACTCCATTTTTTGACCTCGCTCTTCATTGTGATCGCCTCCTTTTTATCTTCTTATTCACAGTGAAGGAAAAATATGTGGGTTTGCGCGAAAGCAAAGAAAAAAAAAGACCTTGAAGCGCGCGCCGCACGGGAGGCAGACACACGTTTCAAGGTCTTTGATTTTGGATGCTTTATGCTTCTTTGCAGTATTTGATATTGGTGATCACACCGCTCGTCAAGAGGAATTCCAGACGCATGCCCTGTACCTGATAGATCAGCGCGGTGTCGGTCTGCTGTGTGGGCTCACCGTAAGCCGCCGTGACTGCCGCGGCATCCTGACCGATGCGCACGCCCTCGGGCGTAGCCACCGTATCGTCGTACAGCATGACCATATAGACGTAGTCCTTACCGTTCATGGGATAGGTCTGCAATTCAAAGCCTGCGTAGGTGTAGACCTTATCCAGCCCCTCAAAGGCGCAGGAGGCAGACTCGGCGTAGTCGCGCCACTCGCCAAGGGCGGCAAGGATCGGCGCAGCTTCGGCATCGATGGCAATTTCGGTACTGCCGCTGCGGAATGCGTAATTTGCACCGGGGACCTCGGGCTCCTCCGGGGTGCAGGCAACGCCGCAGATCAGCAAAAGGCAGGCAAAGCAGATACAAAGAATTTTTTTCACGTCAGTTTCCTCTCTTTTTTTCTTCATTGTAGACGGCAAGCTTTTCGCTCCAGAGCTTTTGCAGCTCCGCCTCGTCCGCGCGGCTCTCGAGTCCGTACTCACGGCAAAGCAGCTCGCCAAAATAGGAGGTCAGCTTTTCGGCACCGTAGACGTTGAGGTGAATGCCGCCGTCGTAGGTATCGGTGCTCCAATCCAAGCCGATCTCGTCGGCAAGCGGAATAAAGTTGTAGTAATCCACGCCCGCCTCCCGGGCATAGTCCGCGATCTGTGCATCCCACTCGTCGTACCAATAGTACTTCCAATTGTTGGTGGGGGCTTTGACAAGAACCAGCTCAATGCCCTTCTCTTCGCACAAAAGGCGCATTTTTTCAAGGTATTCAAACCCGATCTCGGGCAGAGTATAATCGGCGAGCGGCGTGCCCTCGCGGTCGCTCGTTTTTGGAGAGATAGCCGTTTGCATCAGGTATCCGTTGTGGGAGACGCGGTCACGGTGGAACAGATATTGCAGATCCTCCCCCGAAAGCTCGCTCCAACGGCTGTGAAAGCGCAGGAGCGGAAAGACGTAGGAAAGAAAGCTCTCCTCCTCGGTCATGGATGCACGAATGGCATCGATCTTGCTTCCCGACCAACGCATCCCGTCCAGGGTCATGCGGTTGTACGCCTCGTTTTGCGGCTCTCCGTACTTGACGGCAAGCACGTTAAAGACCACTACGTCGGGGGTCTCGTAGCGCAGGGCGTCCTCCAAAAGGTAGTAGGATTGCCAAATGAGCTGCTGTGCACTGCCGCGCACGTAGGAGGTGATGCCGTACTCCTGCCAAAGGGTTGGTGGGGTAAAGCATTCGTAGACCTCGCAGTCGCCGATGAAGAGCACGTCGTGGTCGGGGCGCTCGTTGTAGTATTCCCCGATCAGAGCACCGTCACGCGACACGCTCATATATTTTGGCACCAGAAGCATTTGCAAAAAGCCGAGCAACAGCGCCGACAAGAGCAGAATGCAGGTGCATAAGATCACGTTTTTTTTCATACTTTCCCTTTAAAACTGTTGATAAATGAATTGCGATGCGTCAAAGCCGATGCCGTAAGCACCGAAAACGAGGATGAAAACGATCATCACGCACACGCATGCGCACCAAAGCACGGGAACGCCTGCAATGCGGTGACGGAGCGGCACGTCCTTTCCAAGTCGGCTGACCGCAAAAATGACGGCAACGCCCACAAGAATGACGCACCATTGTGCCACGCCAAGACCAAAGGAGGTCAAGCCGCCCGTAAACAGCTCGCCCCAATTCCATCTTGTCAGCATGCTTGCCCACAAGCGGAAGGTCAGGGGCACGTCGCGGTAGCAGTCCAGACTGCGGATCAAGCCCATCAGCAAAAAGGTACGGATGGCTTGCCATGCGCCCCACCCTTTTGACGCCGTCAGGCGCGGAAAGCACGCGTTGAATTTGCGGTAAAGCGGCTCCAGCTCGCGCGAGACCAGGATCACAAGGCAGTTGAGCAATCCCCAAACGATAAAGTTCCAGCCCGCGCCGTGCCAGAGTCCCGTTAAAAACCAGGTGACAATGGTTGCCGCATACACGGGCAGGCGCATGCCAAAGCCCTTGCCAAAGCGTGCGACCGCCGACGAGGAAAGCTTTTGCAAAGGACGCGAGACCGACAGCGGATAAAACACGTAATCGGTAAACCAGGTTCCCATGGTGATGTGCCAACGGTTCCAATACTCCTTGGTGGAGCGGGAGGAAAAGGGACGGTTGAAGTTTTCGCTGAGCTTGATGCCCATCATTTCGGAAAGCCCGATGGTGATGTCGATGCCGCCCGTAAAGTCGCCGTAGATCTGTGCGGAATACAAAAGAATGAGAAGCGCCACGTAAAAGCCCTGAAATTCGCCCGAGCGCTCGATCAGCGTTTTGATGCCCATCATGGCGGTGTCGGCAACGATCAGCTTTTTAAAAAAGCCCCACGCCACGCGCAACGCCCCACTGCGAAAGGCAAAGCCGTCAAATGCGTGGGGGGCGGTCAGCTGCTTTTGCAAATCTCCAAAGCGGCTGATGGGTCCCTGCAGCAGCTGTGGAAAAAAGGAAACGAACAGCAACAGCTTTGCGGGATTTTGCTCGGCGCGCACCGTTTTGCGGTAGACGTCGATGAGGTATCCCATGGACTGAAAGGTGTAAAAGGAAATGCCCAGCGGCAACAGAAGCGACGGGATCTCCATTCCCTTCCCTCCAAGGGCGGTTACGATACCGTTGATATTTCCAAGCACGAACGCCGTGTATTTGATGACGGCAAGCATACCAAAGCCCAACAACAGTCCGCACAAGAGCACGCGAAAACGCTTTTTCTTCTCCTCGGCGCGGTACGCCTTGCGCTCCTGCTTGCTCCAGGTATCGCGGTTTGCCTCCACGCAGGCGTCCTCGCGGTCGGCTCTGCTTTGCAGGGCGCGCGATGTCAGATAGGTCACCGCGGCGGTATAGAGGATGAAGAAGAGGTATTCCACTCCCGACATGGCGTAAAAAAGGAGGCTTGACGCCAAAAGCACCACCCATTGCACACGCTTTGGGAGCAGAAAATACGCCAGCAGCGTCAGCGCTGCAAAGAGCAGAAAAGCAAACGAGGTGAATTGCATACGCCCTTTTTTACTCTTCGTCCAAACGCTCGATCAGCGCGTAGATGGTGTGTACGTTTTGAAAGTTTTCGGGAACGAGAGCCTCGGCGGGAATGCGCACGTCAAACTCGTTGGCGATCTCGGTCACAAGGCGAACCATATCCAGAGAATCGAGCACGCCCTCCTCGTAAAGGTCGTCCACCTGCATAAAATCCACGTCGGGATGAAGTCCGTTCAAAATTTGCAATAAGGTTTCCATGTTTGATCTCCTTTTTTGTCCTATGTGTCATTCTTTTTCTGCATAACAGTAATATTATACCTTTTTTAACGGTATATGTCAATGCCAAAACGCGAAAAGATTTTGTTTTTTTCTCAAGCGCGGTATTGCTCGATGCATCTTTTGCGGTACTGCCCCGGCGTTGTGTAGGTATGCTTTTTGAATTGCTCGGTAAAGTACGCCTGCGAGGAAAATCCGCACTCGTAGGCGATCTCGGACAGAGTCTTGTCCGACTTTGCCAAAAGATAGCGCGCCTGGCGGATACGCACCTGCAGCAGGTATTGCAAAGGTGTCTTTCCCATGATCTCGGTAAACACGTGGTGAAAGTAGTTTGGCGAGTATCCCGTCACGTAGGCAATGTCAGAGAGGCTGAGCTCCTTACGATAGTTGGAGCGGATAAATTCCACTGCGCGCGGAATGGCGGCGTCGGATTGCTTTCCCCCACCGACGTGAGCAAGGTAATTGCGATTGCGCTGTGCGTCCTTGCGCAAGTAGTAAAAGAGCTCCAACAGCTTGGCGTTGACAAAATCCGACTCCTTGCTGTACCCCACGCCAAGAAGATGATGCATCAGCTCCTCAAACAGCCGCCCGTAGGCGTCGCGGTCGATGATGCGATAGAGAGTGGGCACGCTGTCCAATAGCTCCCGATAGGGCGAGTCCTTTGGAAAAACGAGGTGGATATAACAGCATTGAAAATCAAAAATGCTGGCGCGCACCTGCCCGGGGCGTGCGCAAAGCAGGGTGCCGGGTGAGATATCGTAGGTCTTATCGTCCACCGTAGCCTTGCCCGTGACCGAGGTAAAAAACTCGATCTCGTATTCCTTGACCAGTCGCCCACTCGTACGTTTCTTTCCCGCAAAGGCGACCTTGGTATCAAAAATGCCGTATTCGACCAGCTCGCAAATTTCCATCGTTCACACTCCAAAAAGGTTTTCTATCGCAATTATACCACATAATCATGCCGAAAGCAAGCCAAAAATCGTAAGATATTGAAAAAACATCATAATATTTCGATATACAAGGCGACTTCTTTGCATTTATAATGGTAGTATCAAATACCATGGAGGAGAAGGCAATGAAAATTACCGATATCAAAAGCTTTGTAGTGGACTGCTTCCGCACCAACTGGGTCTTTGTCAAGGTCTATACCGACGAGGGCATTACGGGTGTGGGAGAAGGCACGCTGGAATACAAGGAAAAGGCGTTGGTGGGCGCGATCGAGCACATCAAAAGCACGCTGGTGGGCAAGGACCCCTTGCAGATCGAAAAGCACTATCACGATATTTACCGCGATGCGTATTGGAGAGGCGGCGCCGTATTGATGAGTGCCCTTTCCGCCGTGGAAATGGCGCTGTGGGACATTCTCGGAAAGCACCTGGGCGTTCCCGTATATCAGCTGCTGGGCGGCAAGGTCAACGACGAGTGCCGCATTTACGTCAACGGCTGGTTTGCGGGTGCCAAGGAGCCCGAGGAATTTGCCGAAAAAGCGCGCATTGCCGTGGAGAGAGGCGTGAGTGCCATGAAGTGGGATCCCTTTGGAAAAAGCTATTTGCAGATCTCGAATCAGGATCTGAACAAGGCTTTGCGCTGCATTGCCGCCGTGCGTGAGGCGGTGGGCGACGGGGTGGATCTTTTGATCGAGGCACACGGACGCTTTGACGTTCCCACGGGCATCAAGATCGCGCAGGAGGTTGCCGCGTTCAAGCCCATGTTCCTGGAGGAGCCCGTTCCCCCCAACAACATTGAGGCGTTGGCGGCGGTGCGCGAAAAGTCCCCCGTTGCCATCTCTGCCGGTGAGCGTCTTTATACGCGCTTTGACTACAACGAGCTCTTCCGCCGCCGTGCCGCGGACTACATTCAGCCCGACATCTCGCACGCGGGCGGTATCATGGAACTCAAAAAGCTTGCCGCCATTGCGGAGGCAAACTACATTCCCTTTGCGCCCCACAACCCTTCGGGCCCCATTGCCAACGCGGCAACGCTGCAAATTGCGGCGTGCTGCCCCAACTTCTGCATTCTGGAGATCATGTACAGCGACGTAGAGTGGAGAAAATACGTGACAAACGAAAATCTGATCTACGAAAACGGCTGCATCAAGATCGGCGACAAGCCGGGGCTGGGCATTGAATTGAACGAGGAGGAGTGCCTCAAGCATCCTTACGTCGAGCACAATCTGCGCCACTATACGGGTGCCTTGACCGATATCCGCCCCGCAAAGACCGAATTTTACTTCTGATCTCCCTTATCATCCGTCTATTAAAAAGGAGGAACAGCCATGCTGAACCTATCGATCATGCCCTTGGATACCGCGCACGTGGACGAGATCTGCGCGGACATTATCGAGCAACAAAAAAGCGGTGTTTCCACACACGCAATGATGATCATGTATTTTTCTCCCGAGGGAACGCCCCCCGTTGACCGTGCCGCGCAGTATTGCCAAAAGTACGATCTGTTTCGTGAAAAATTGGATCCCGCAGGCGCAAAATACGGCGTTTTGGTGCAATCCACCCTCGGACACATCAGCATTCCTGCCCTGCCCCACCCGTTTCAGACCGTGGTCAGCCTTGTGGACGGAAGTGCCCTCAAAAGCACCTGCTGTCCCTTGGATCAAGGCTTTCAAAAATACATCAAGGGGCAAATGCGCACGCTTGCCACACATTCCCCCTCGGTGGTGATGATCGATGACGACGTGGGACTTGTCTATCGCGACGTCAAGGGGTGCGCATGCCCTTTGCACATGGCGGAGTTCAACCGTCGCGCCGGAACGCAGATGACGCGCGAGGAGCTTTACGCCCATACGCAGGGAAAGAGCGAGGAGGACAAGCGCTATACCGAGATCTACGTGCATCTGCAAAGCGACGCGCTCTGCCAAGCCGTACGCGCCATGCGCGAGGGCATTGACGAGGTGGATCCCTCGATCCTCGGCGTGGTATCCGGCATTTACACGGGCGGCTTTTGCGAGTTTTCGGACCGCATCTCCGAGGCGTTTTCCGGCATGGGAAATCCGCGCATCGTGCGCATGAACAACGGCATGTATACCGCCGCAGGAGCCCGCTTTTTTACCGTGAACATGTATCGCGCGGCAATTTTAAAGGCGCATCTTTCGGGCAAGGCGGATATCTTCCTTGCCGAAACCGACACCTGCCCCCAAAACCGCTACAGCACCAGCGCCGCTCTGCTGCACGCCCACTTTACGGGCACGATCTTAGAGGGCGCGACGGGTGCCAAGCATTGGATCACGCGCCTGCATGCAAACGAGCCAAACGCAGGCAAAGCCTACCGCAAAAAGCTTGCGCAATATCATAAATTTTACGAAAAGCTGACCGAATACGCACGCGATCTGACCCCCGTCGGCTGTCGCATTCCCCTCTCCCTGAAGCAGGACTACCGTTTCGTTCCCTCGGAGAGCGGACTTTGGATCAGCCCCTGGTCCTCCTGCGTCCTGGAAAGATTCGGTGTGCCGCTTTATTTTTCCAACGCGCGCGGCGGCGCGATCTTTTTGGACGATCTTTCGGTGGACGGATTTTCCGATGACGAAATCGAAGCCTTCTTTGAGGGTACGGTCGTTTTGTCCGCTGTGGCGGCAAAAAAGCTCAACGCACGCGGCTTTGGCAAATATACGGGCGTTGCGCTTGCCGAATGGCATGGCAAGCAGATCAGCGGCGAGATCGCGGACGGTCATCACATCACGCGTCAGCAAGGTCTTTACGAATTGATCCCGCAGAGCGACGCGGTGGAGGCACTGTCATACAATTACCACAAGTCCGACGCCAACACCGAGGAGCTGCTCTCCCCCGCCGTAACGGCGTTCCAAAATCCAAAGGGCGGCTATAGCGTAGTCTTTTGCGGCACTCCCGATACGCCCTTCCATTACGCAAAGGCGTTTTCAATGCTCAACGAATCGCGCAAGGCGCAATTCATTCGCATCTTACAGCGGCAAGGCAATCTCCCCGTCTACTACCCCGAGGATGCGGAGGTTTATCTGCGCGCAGGGTATCTTTCCGACGGCACGCTGTTTTGCGCCGTGTTCAACCTCGGGCTTGACCCCTTGGAGGAGCTCCCGTTGGTACTCGACAAGCAGGTTCGATCGATCGAAAAGCTGAACAGCGACGGCGTGCCTGTTCCCTGCGCGTACTTGCAGGACGGCGACACGGTGACGGTAGCCGAGCAAGCCGCAACACTTTCCCCCGTGATTCTTTTGATCCGTACGGAATAATTGGAATCATTATCAAAACATTAAAAAAAGGAATAAACAAATATGGAACAGTTAAAAAAAATCGGCGCCATCAAGCCGAAGGCGTCCCAGGAAATCAAATTCTCCAAGATCGGTCTTGGATTTGAAAAATTGGATCGCGACGTGTTCGATCCCGAAAAAGCATATGACAAGGTTGCCGCGTGCGGCGTCAAGCGCGCGCGCATTCAATCCGGCTGGATGCGCACCGAAAAGGAAAAAGGTGTGTACGATTTTGCGTGGTTGGATTCCATCGTCGATAACTTCGTCTCGCGCGGCATCGAGCCCTGGATCTGCCTTTGCTACGGCAATCCCCTTTACAATGAGCTTGCAAAAAAGACCTTTGGAGCCGTAGGCTGTGCGCCCATTACCTCCGAGGAGGAAAAGGCGGCGTGGGAGCGCTACGTCAAAACGCTGGTGGCACGATACTGTGATCGTGTGCGCTACTTTGAGGTATGGAACGAGCCCGACGGCGTTTGGTGCTGGAAGCACGGCGTCAACGCGCGAGAGCTTGGTGAGTTTACCCTTGCCACCGCGCGTGCGGTCAAGGAGGTGGATCCAAGCGCGAAGACCGTAGGCGGCGTGGTGTGCGAGAGAGAGCTTTGGTTCCTCAACACCGCATTCCAAACGGGCATGGGCAAATATCTTGATTTTATCTCCTTCCACGAATATACCCACGACGAAAACCTCGTATTTGAGCGCGTGGCTTCCCTTTCTGCCCTCTCCAAGGTCTACAATCCCAATATTGAGATCATTCAGGGCGAGAGCGGCTCGCAATCGCGCAGCGGCGGTCACGGCGCCGTGCGCACGGGTGCGTGGACCGAAGAAATTCAAGCCAAGCAGTTGGCACGCCACACCATGGCAGATCTGCTTGCGGGCGTGCATTTTACCTCTTATTTTTCTTGCATGGATATGATCGAGGCACTCAACGGCACGGTTGGCGATACCGCCTCCATCCTCGATTACGGCTACTTTGGCGTGCTGGGTGCCGACTTTGACGAAAACGGCAGAAGCACGGGCGAATATCACCCCAAGCCCTCTTACTACGTTTTGCAGAACATTTGCTCCTTCTTCTCGGAGGAGTGGGAGCTGTGCACGCAGCCCGTCCTGATCCACGGTGGATTTTCGGAGCGTAAATTTGACCGCACCCTGCGCGGCCACGAATTGACCTCGGGCTGCTTTGAGCGCAAGAGCGGACGCGCATTCGTGTATTGGTATCCCTCCAACATCATGCACACCTCGTATCAATCCGCCATCAATATTGAGATCTTCAATCCTTGGGGCGAAATGCACCTGGTGGATCTGATGGACGGCTCGATCTACGAGATCCCCGAGAAGATGGTGGAGGACAAGGGCGACGGCGTCTACATCATTCACGAGCTTCCCGTTAAGGATACCCCCCTGGTGCTGATGCTGGGCAATTTTATTGTAGATTGACAGAGAGAAACAAGGAGAAGCAACATGAAAACAGCATTGATTACGGGCGCCTGCATCAACACGGGCGTTGCGATCGTAGAAAAATTTGCCTCGGAGGGCTACAACGTGGTCTTTACGGGCAGAAAACAGGAGCAGGTCAAGGAGGCGGAGGCACGCTACCGCGAAAAGTTCCCAAAGGTTGAGATCATGGGATACGCCATCGATTCCCTTTTGGACGAGCGCACGGTCAACGAGGCGGCTGTGGACGCGCTGTTTGCAACGCTTGACGAAAAAGGCATTTTTATTGAAACGTTGGTCTGCAACGCCGCCGATCAAGGACTTGGCATGGAGGTGTTTGAAAATCCGCTGACCGATTTTCAGCGCGTGCTCAACACCAACATCGTTTGGAACTTTTGCCTCTCGGAGCATGCGGCAAGACGCATGAAGGAGCACGGCGGCGGAAATATCGTGTTCATCAATTCCAACACCGCCTACCGCGCAATCCCGAACCGCATTGCATACTCTGCCTCCAAGGGCGGTCAGCTGGGCATGATGCGCGCCATGGCGTTGGACCTCGGCAAATACGGCATCCGCGTCAACGCGGTGCTCCCCGGTATGATCCGCACCGACCGCTGGGAAAAGAATCCCGATTTTTATGAAAACGTTCCCTCGCGCTTCACCCCCATCGGTGACGTGGCAAACGGAGCGGATATTGCCGATGCGGCGTTCTATTTTGCGGCACACGCGCGCAACACCACGGGTGCGGAATTGACGGTGGACGGTGGAAACATGATCCAGCTCTATCCCCTCGTACCCGAAAGCAAATAACGATTAGAACATAAGGAGAAACCAATATGAAAATTACATGGCTTGGACAAGCGGGGCTGTTGTTTGAAACCGACGGCAAAAAGATCGTCATCGATCCTTACCTTTCGGACAACGTCAAAAATTTTGAGCCGCAAAACTATCGCCGCGTGCCCGTGGACGAATCCTTTTTGCAGATCAAGCCCGACGTGCTGATCATCACGCACAACCACCTCGATCACCTCGACCACGAAACGCTGAAATACTACCTCACGCCCGATTGTAAAGCGGTAACACTCACTCCCAACGGTTGCGTGCAGGAGATCCGCAAGACCTACCCCAACACGCAATGCAATCACGTGCACTTCAACCCGGGAACCGAGTGGACCGAGGGCAACGTGCGCTTCCGCGCGGTCAAGGCGGAGCACTCCGATCCCAACGCCATCGGCGTGATCATCACCGCCGAGGGAAAGAACTACTACGTCACGGGCGATACGCTTTACAACAAACAGGTTCTGGCGTCGCTTCCCGACGAGGAAATCTACGCGATCTTCCTCCCCTGCAACGGTCGCGGCAATAATATGAACATGGCAGACGCCTCACGCTTTGCCAAGGAAACGGGAGCAAAATATGCAGTTCCCTTCCACATCGGCTTGTTTGACAGCTTTACAAACGATGCCTTTGATCACCCCAACAAGATCACGCCCAAGTTTTTTGAGGAGATCCTGATCCCCTGACGTTCAACCCCTTAAGCACACTTGCGTATCATTGCATGATCGGTAAAAAAAATGCCCTTTTTACTCAAACCGCTTGATATTTTGAAAAAATTGTGGTACAATATATTTGCTACACAATAAAATAAACGATAAAAGGTATTTTTACAAGGGATAACGATACCCTTTTTTGGCTATACTCACCTTTGAATTTGATAAAAATGCAAATTCCAAACGGTGAGTATGAAAAATACCATTTTGTTTTATTGTGTAGCAACAATCGGAGTTTGCATTTTTTGGGTGCTAACCGAGGTTGGTGCCCTTTTTATTTTCCATTTTGAAAGGAGTGTGCATGGACATGATCATGGAGAAAATTTACGACAAGATGCTTAACAAACCCGACACCGAGGAGTGGGTCTTGGGATTTGGCGTTTTTAAAGCAACGCACATTATGCTTGATCTTGGCATTGAGGATGAAAAAATCAAAGAAATGTTGATCAAGCATTTTAAACTCCGCGAGGATAGAGCGCAACAAGCTTTAGAAGAAGAAAAAGAAGCGCGTGAGCTTGATTTTTAAAAAGAAAACGAGGTAACTCAAATGCATACATTGCACAAGCTACCTCGTTTTCTTTTTTCATTTCTTCCCGATCAAACACGCATTTTTCGGAAAAACGCCAAAACGGCGGCGGCAAGCAGGACGGTTGCGTATCCGCACACCCACGGCAGGTGTGAGAGTACGCCGCCGGGATCGGAGGCAAGCGCCGCGCGACCGAGATCCACCGCGTGTGAGAACGGGAGCAGATCCGCCACAGCACGAAAGCCCTCTCCTACCAGATCCAAGGAGAACCACGTTCCGCTGAGCCACGCCGAAAGGTTGGTCAGAAGTGCGCCGCAGAGCGAGGTTGCCGCCTTTTCGCTCAACAGACTTCCGCACAACAGTCCGATCCCGATATAGATCGCTGCCACGGGCAACAGACAAAGCAGCGCCCAAAGAATGCCGATTTGGAGTTCCAATCCCAAAATCAACGCCACCGCATAACAGATGATCCCCTGCAACAGTGCCATGGGCAACAGCGGCAGTACGTAGCCGATGATAAAATCCGATGCCTGCATAGGTGTGGTGAACAGACGCGACAGCACCGACGTGGCACGATCCTTTGCAACCAGCTGTGCCGAAAAGAGTGATAAGAAGGAGAGCCCAAACACAGCAATGCCGGGTGTCAGCTCCGATAGGACGAACATCGCTACGGGAACGTTCTTTTGAATGGCACTCAACAAAAGCAGGAGCACCACGGGAAAGCCAATGCCAAACACCGCGGACAAGGGGTCGCGCAAAATCTCCTTTGTCACGCGCCCGGAGTAGATCAAACCTCTCATTTTGTTCCCTCCTCTCCACTTGCCAGCTTGATAAAGGCGTCCTCAAATTTTTCACACGCAGTCAAGGCGCAAAGCTCCCGTGGCGTTCCCACGGCGCACAGCTTGCCGCGCGCCATGACGGCTACGCGGTCGGAGAGTGCCTCTGCCTCCTCCAGATAGTGCGTGGTCAATATAATCGTCACTTTTCCGCGCAGGGATTCGATCAAGCGCCAAAGCTCCCGACGCGCCACCACGTCAAGTCCCAAGGTCGGCTCATCCAAAAACAAGACCTGCGGCTTGCTCACCAACGCCATGGCAATGCTCAAGCGGCGACGCCAGCCGCCCGAGAGCGTTTTGCTCTTTTTGTTCCGCACCTCGTCCAGCGAAAAGACCGCTTCCAATTCCGCAATGCGTGCACGCGCCGTCTCGCGGCTCATACCGTGCAGGCGCGCTACCAGCTCTAGGTTTTCATACACGGTCAAATTCGGGGCGGTCGCACTCTCCTGTGGAGAGACACCGATGAACGATTTGACCACTTGTGCCTCTTTTATCACGTCCTTGCCAAGCACCTCTGCCTCTCCCCCATCGGGAGATAACAGACCGCAAAGCATGCGTACGGTGGTGCTTTTGCCGGCTCCGTTGAGTCCCAACAGCGCGAGCAGTTCCCCTTGGTAGACGCAGAGATCGAGATCATCCACGGCAACCGTATCGCCAAAGGATTTTTTCAGTTTGCTTGTTTGAATGGCTACGTTCATTGCTTGTTCCTTCTCATTTCTTCAATTTTTTGGTTGATGGAGCGTACCTCGGCGCGGATCATCAAATAGGAGGTGATCCAAGTGACAAAATAGGTGAACGCGATGTTTGCAAGGATGAGCAACAGCGTCCAGAGTCCCCCCTCTTGAAAATAACACAGCCACAAAAAAGGCAGATAAAAGACCGCCGTAACGGCAAAATGAAGCAGGCACTTGATGGGAAAATTCCAACGCTCCACAGAGAAAATGATGCCTGCCTCGGCAAACAGCACACCAACGCAGGCGCAAAGCAGATTTTGCACTGCAAAGGCGCTTGCAGTATTTCCAAAAAGCGCCATCAGCTGCGGAATGGCAACCACCGCACCGTTCCCATGCGCGTAGGAGATAAGCACGGTGATCAGATTTCCAATTGTGGTTCCCACGCCAAGACCGATCCAAAAGCGCCCTAAAACGTGATATTTTTTCATAGTTCTCTCCTTTCAAAGCCCAAAAACGGCTTTCAATTTTTGCATATAGCGGCGCGAGGTGTAGGTCTTGACGCCGCCCTCCAGATGCACGCCAACCGTGCCGCTGAGGGTGACATCCAAACGCAGGATGTGCGCGGTGTTGACAATCTCGCACTTGGAGATGCGCACGAACACCTGCGGATCCAACTGCTCCTCCATTTCATACAGTCGAGCACGAAGCAAAAAAACGCCTTCCAAGGTCTGGCAAAACACCCGTTGCCCCTCGGCGTATACGCGCAGGATATCCGCCTGCTTTAAAATTTGCACGCGGTCCTCCACGTAGCCCTTGACGGTATCCGAATACATACGCTCCAATTGCTCCATCAGCGCATCCGTCTTTTCGTCGCGCTCCGCCGCCGCCACCAACAGCCGCGGCTCCTTTTGGGTGGGATCCTTTAAAAATTCAATTTTCATTCCCTTCCCTCCTTTTACTATTTTTATTATAACACATTTTTCAAAAAAAGAAAAGACCGCTTTGATAAACGGTCTTTCTTTTGATATAAGCGGCGCTTGACGAGCAAAAAAAGTGCGCCGTACAGCTCAATCCTCTTCGGGATCGTTAAAATAATCTCTGTCAAAAAATTCGGAAAGCGTGATTTCTGCGCCCTCACAAAAACGCTTGACCGTAACAACCTTGGAGCATTTGGTCCGCCCTTTGATCAAATCGTAGATTGCCGACGGCGACATACCGCCGCGCAAGGCAATGTCACACACGTTGCTGCCGCGCTCCTCGCAAATTTCAACGATCCGCTTTACAATGGCATCATTTAAGTTCATGGAATTTATCGTCACGTCTTATTTTTTACTCCGCAGACTGAACTTGGATTCGGTTCCGCTGATCAGGCGTTTGATGTTTGCGTGATGACGAACGACCACCAAAATGCCTGCAATCGCCATAGCGGCAAGGGCTACCCAATCTCTGCATCCGAGGATGAACAGTGCAACGGGAAACAGCACCGCAAAGCTCATGGACGCTATCGACATAAAGCGAACGGTAAAAAGCAGAACGACAAAAATGCCGAAGCAGATCAGCGCCGCTCTCCAATCCACAAACCACACACCCGAGAGGAATGCCAACACCGCCTTGCCCCCCTTAAAGCCGTACCATACGGGAAAAGAGTGACCGAGCATGCAGCCAAGCAGTGCCACGGCGGCGCCCATTTGTGCCGCGTCGTACATGCTGCCAAGCACCAAGCGCGCGCAAAGCACGGGCAAAATGGTCTTGCAGATGTCAATTCCCATCACCGCAAAGGTGGCAGGAGCAAAGCCGTGCAGGCGTTTAAAGTTGGTAAAGCCGGGGTTTTTGCTTCCCAGCTGGCGAATATCCTCGTGATAGACCAAGCGCGAGAGAATGATGGCTCCATTGACGCCGCCGAGCAAATAAGCGGCAAGGGCGAATAATGCACAGTATAAATACAACATGACAAACTGTCCTTTCTTTTTATCAATTCTTCAGCACGGCAAACAGGCTGCGCAAGCGAATTTTGACCGCACCGAGATTGGTGATCTCGTCAATTTTGATCTGTGTATAGAGCTTTCCCGCGCTCTCCAGGACGGCACGCGTTTCGTCGGTGGTGACCGCGTCCACGCCGCAACCGAAGGAAACGAGCTGAACGAGGTCAATCTTCAGATCCTTTGCCTCGGTAACGAATTTTGCCGCGCTGTAAAGGCGCGAATGGTAGGTCCATTGGTTGAGCACGGTGGTATCGATTCTGCCGGAACGGTACGCGACCGAATCCTCGGTGACGATGATCGCGCCCATATCCGTGATCAGACGGTCAATGCCGTGGTTGATCTCGGGATCCATGTGGTAGGGTCTGCCTGCCAGCACAATGACGCGACGGTCCTCGGCTTTGGCAATTTGCAGATACTCATCGGCTTTCTCCTTGACGCGGCGCATGTAGGAATGGTACTCGGCATATGCCGCATCTGCCGCACGCTTGACGTCGGCACTTTGCAAACGAATGCCGTACTCCTCCATCATGCGTACGAAGTATTTGACAAAGAGCTTGGGGTTATGCAAGCCGATAAAGCCGTTGACAAAGGTAACACCCTTTGGGAAGCGCACGTTGTTTTTGATGACCGACGGATAGTACGCCACCACGGGGCAATTGTAGTGGTTGGCACCAAGCTCCTCGTTGAGGTTGTAGGTCATGCTGGGATAAAAGATAAGATCCACGTCACGCCCGAAAAGATCCTCCATATGCCCGTGCAACAGCTTTGCAGGGTAGCAAACCGTATCCGATGGAATGGTATGCTGACCCGAAACGTAAAGCTTGTGGTTCGATTCTCCGGACACTACCACGTTGTATCCAAGGCTTGTAAAGAGCGTGTGCCAGAACGGCAACAGCTCGTACATGTTCAAGCCCATGGGAATGCCAACGGTCGGTCTTCCCTCTACGCGCTCGTTTTTGCGGTACGCGGCAAGCATTGCAAGCTTATCCTCGTACAAATTGTAGCGCGTCTGCTCACTCTTGACGGCAAGCGGCTTTTCACAGCGGTTGCCGGCTATGTATTTTTCCCCACCCGAAAAGGTGTTGACGGTCAGGCGGCAACGGTTGTTACAGCCCTTGCAGGTGATCGCCTTGACGTCGTGACGGAATGCGGCAAGCGACTCTGCATCGATCAGTCCGCTGACCTCTCCCGTCTTTGCCTGCGACATGGCGTAAAGTGCCGCGCCGTAAGCGCCCATCAAGCCCGCCACTGCAGGACGGAGAACTTCTCTGCCCGTTTCCTGCTCAAAGGCACGCAAGACTGCATCGTTGAGGAAGGTTCCACCCTGCACCACGATCTTTTTGCCAAGCTGTGTGGGATCGGAACAGCGAATGACCTTATACAGCGCGTTTTTGACCACGCTGACCGAAAGTCCCGCCGAAATATTTTCAATGCTTGCACCGTCCTTTTGCGCCTGCTTGACCGAGCTGTTCATAAACACGGTACAGCGGGAGCCAAGGTCTACGGGGCGGTCGGCAAAGAGTGCAAGATTGGCAAAATCCTTCATCGAATATCCAAGCACGCCCGCAAAGGTCTGCAAAAACGATCCGCAGCCCGAGGAGCACGCCTCGTTGAGAAAGATGTTATCAATGGCACCGTTTTTGATACGGAAGCATTTAATATCCTGCCCACCGATATCAAGGATAAAATCCACGTCGGGGCAAAAATGCTTTGCCGCAGTGTAATGTGCAATGGTTTCCACAATGCCGTGATCCACGTGGAAGGCACTGCGGATGATCTGCTCGCCGTAGCCCGTTACCGCCGAGGACACGATGTGAATATCGGGATAATCGCGGTAAAGCTCCTCAAGATACGACTTGATCAGGGGCACGGGGTTGCCGCTGTTGGGGGTATAAAGCGTGCGGAAGAGATTGCCCTCCGCATCGCAAAGCACCGCCTTGACGGTGGTAGAGCCTGCGTCAATTCCGAGGTACATCTCCTTTGTCGGGGAACTCAAGGTGCGAATGCCTGCCGAATCCCCCTCGTGGCGCGCAGTGAATGCCGCAAACTCCTCCTTGGAGGCAAACAGCGGTGGGCACGCGAGATAACCGTTTGCCGAGGAATAATGCTCGGCGCGATCGGCAAGAGACAACGGATCGACCTCTTGCGACTGTGCGGAATACGCCGCACCGATGGCAACGAAATACAGGGAGTGCTCGGGATAGGTACCGCTGACCCCCAGCACGTCGTCAAACGCGTAGCGCAAATAGGAGAAAAAGGTCAACGGGCCGCCCAGATAAAGCACGTTCCCCTCAATTTTTCTTCCCTGCGCCAAGCCGCCCACGGTCTGATTGACCACGGCGTAAAAGATGCTTGCCGCAATGTCCTCGCGGCGCGCCCCCTGATTCAGCAGGGGCTGAATGTCGGATTTTGCAAACACGCCGCAGCGCGACGCCACGGTGTAGATCTTTTCGCGATTGTGCGCCAAGGCATCCATCGCGTCAGGGGTCATGCTCATCAGTTCCGCCATCTGATCGATAAACGCTCCCGTACCGCCGGCGCAGGTTCCGTTCATACGAACCTCCAGACCGTCGGTCAAAAAGAGGATCTTTGCATCCTCACCGCCAAGCTCGATCACGGCGTCGGTATCGGGATAGCGCTCCTTGACCGCCAGGCGCGTGGCGTAGACCTCCTGCACAAAGGGGAGCTCCAGGTCGTTCGCCATGCCCATGCCGGCAGAGCCGGAGACGGACAAAAGCATTTTTTCTTTGGGATATTTTGCGGCAACGGTGCGCAGCACCTCTGCCATTTTTTCTGAAATTTTGGATTTGTGACGCTCGTAGCTGGAGTACAGCAGCGCGTCGTTTTCGTCAAAAAGCACACACTTGATGGTGGTGGAGCCAACGTCAATACCCATGCGTTTCATTCTGCCGCCACCTCCTTCTTTGCCGCCTCCGTAAAGGCGGAATCCTTTGCCAGCGCCAGCATCAGCTTGATGCGGTTCTCCTGGTTGACCTTGGATGCGCCTGCGTCATAGTCGATGGGGCAAATATTGGCATTGGGATACATCTCGCGCAAAATCCGCACGGTTCCCTTGCCTACAATGTGGTTGGGCAGGCATCCAAAGGGCTGCGCGCAAATGATATTGCTGTACCCTTTTTCAATCAGCTCAGCCGCCTCCGCAGGGAGCAACCAGCCCTCTCCCATCTTCACGCCGCGCCCGATGATCCGATCCCCCAAGGCACAAATATGCTTGAAGGACGTGGGCGTGGTGAATTCCGGAAAGCTTTCCAGCACCTTGCAAAAGGTCTTTTCAATGCGCGCGGTCAGTGCCTCCCCCGCCTTTGAGACGATTGCCGCCTTCATACTCTTGCCGTACAGCTTATAATCTGTCAGCTTGTTATCAAACATAAATTGGAAAAAGCTGAATACGCCCGGCACCATGATCTCACAATCCTGCGACTCCAGAAACTCCTCAAGTCCGTTGTTTCCAAAGGGAGAATACTTGACGTAGATCTCACCTACGATGCCGACCTTTGTTTTTTGTACGTCGCGGCGTTCGATCTCGTGAAAATCCTTTGCCATGGCGTACAGGTTGTTGCGCAGGGCTTTTCCGAGAAGCCCCTTGTTCTTTTTGAACTGCCGCGTCAATTCGGCGTACCATTTGTCCATCACGCGTTGCGTGTCACCCTCGTGCACCTCATAAGGCTTGACCTGATTACGCAACAGCATCATCATGTCGCCATAGATCAGGGCGACCATCCCCTTTGCGATCATCAAGGGCGTAATGCGAAAGCCGCTTGCCTTCTCCATTCCCGTAAAGCTGAGCGAGATAACGGGAACGTAGTCCATTCCCATATTGTGCAGCCCCTTACGCAAGAGCCAGATGTAGTTGGAGGCACGGCATCCGCCACCCGTTTGGAATTGGATGAGCGCGACCTTGTGGGGATCGTACTCCCCCGAGGTCAAGGCGTAAAACTGCTGACCGCTGGCACAAATGGCAGGATAGCACATATCGTTGTGAATGTGCTCCAGCCCCTTGTCAATGACCTGCTTGCCACGGGATTTGAGGATATCCAGCTTGTATCCGTACATGGAAAAGATCTCCTTGATCAGCTCCATGTGGATGGGAAAAATATCGGGAGCGAGAATGGTGTGTGTTTCCTTCATCTCCTTGGTAAATTCCTGATTGTGAAACACGTGCTCCGATGGACGAATTTGCTTTTTCTTCATGTAAACGCAAACCTTTCTTGTAGCCAAACGCTCCGCAAGGGCGTCTCATTCTGCTACCAGAATGTAATCGTAGACGTCCTGACCTCCGTCGCACAGGCAGACCTCGGTAAACGGATGCTGTTTTTTGATGTGGGATTCGATCACGGCGCCCTCCTCGATGGAGGCACTCTTTCCGCAAATGATCAGAATCACCGAACGGGAAGGAATATCCATGGTGTCGGTCACCGCGCACGCAATGGCTTCGCGATCCTGCCCTGCGGCAAGGATCTCTTTCCCTGCAATGGCAAGATAATCACCCTTTTGGATGTGCACGCCGTTCATGTCGGCATCGCGGATGCTCTTGGATATCTCCACGGTCACGACGTCCTGCATGGCTTCCTTCATTTCTTCTTCTATTTCGTCGGCGCTCTCACGGTCAAGATCCAGCATGGAAAGCACGGCATAGCCGTCGCCGATGGAGCGCGTGGGAATGACGCGCACGTCCGAGGAGGCGTACATGCCTGCCGCCTGCTGTGCCGCCATAATAACGTTGCCGTTGTTGGGCAGGACAAACACCGTATCCGCATTGACGCGGTCGAAGGCGTGGATAAAGTCCTCGGTTCCGGGGTTCATTGTTTGTCCGCCGTGGATCACCTCGTCGGCGCCCATCTCGCAAAACGTCGCCTTGATCCCCTCGCCCGACGCCACCGTTACAATTCCGTAAGGCTTGCGCTCATGCACGGCCTCTGACATCGCGGGAGCCGACTCCCGTGCCACGGTCTCGTTGTGCTGCAGCATCATATTTTCGATCTTGACAGTTAAAAATTCGCCGAAGCGTTGGCAATATTCCAACACCTTGTAGGGTGTCATGGTATGTACGTGGAGCTTGACGATGCTGTCGTTTTTGACGGCGACCACAGAGTCTCCGATGCTGTTCAGATAATCGGTCAGCGTAGCGACCTCAAACTCCGCAATATTGGTTTTGGCATGCTGCAGACGCAACAGACATTCGGTGCAATAGCCGAATTCCATCACGCTGTCTGCGCCGAACAGGTCGGGATCGATCACTCCCACACCCGTGCCGACGGGCTCGTCTTGCGCTTGTGCAATCTCCGCGCCGCAAAGATAGGCATACATACCCTTTGCCACGTAAAGAAGCCCCGCACCGCCGGAATCCACCACGCCTGCCTCGCGCAACACCGGCAACAGCTCGGGCGTGCGCGCCAGGGAGCGTTCTGCCTCCTCCACAAAGGCGGCAAAATACGCCTCAATGCTGTCACAATTGCAATGTGCCGCATAGTTGCCCGCGTCCTTGATGACGGTCAGGATCGTTCCCGGGGTGGGGACAGATACCGACTCGAATGCACAGCCCACACCGCAGGCGATCGCCTTTTCCAATGCGGCGACGTCTCCCGTAGCGTGTGCCTGCAAGCCTTCGGCAATACCTGCAAAAAACTGCGACAAAATGACCCCCGAATTGCCGCGCGCGCCCATCAGCATTCCATCCGCCACCGCGCTTGCAGTCACGGAAAGATCGGCTTCCACGCCCTTTTCCAAGGCATTGACGCCGCCGCGCATCGTCAGCATCATATTTTCACCCGTGTCACCGTCGGGGATCGGGAACACGTTGAGGTCATTGACCTCCTCCATATGCAGATGCAGATTTGCCGCACCCGCACGTACCATACCGGCAAAAACGGCGCCGTCAAACGTCACGCGGGTCATCACTTTGCATCTCCTACACGGTAGGTCACCTCGTCACCGAAGCACCAAAGCCCTACTGCATCGGGACCAATGCTGGCGCCGATGATGGGACCGATGTAGACGACCTCCACACCACGGCACGGAATAGCCTCCATCACCGCAGACTTCAAAAACTCGATCTCTGCCTCCGAGCAATCGGCATGCGCCAGATACACGGTCTGCTCCTCGGGATTTTGAATGACAGATTTGATCTGCGCCACCAATTCCTGAAAGGAGGGCATGCGCCCCTTGACCTTTTTGATCGGCGTCTGCTCGCCGTCGGCATCCGAGATCAGAATGGGCTTGACTCCCATGAGATTGCCAAAGAAGGCGGCACTTCCCTTCACTCTTCCGGCGCGATGCAGAGCGTCAAGAGAATGAACGGTGACAAACTGGCGCACACGATTGCACAAAGCCAGCGTTGCCTCCACCACCTCGTCAAAGCTCTTGCCCTCTCTTACCATTTCCGAAGCGGCAATGGCAAGCATCCCCTCGCCAATGGAGGCGTTGAGGGAATCGATGCAGGCAATTTTGGCATCGGGATACTTCTCCAGCAGTTTTTTGGAAAGAACGGTCGCGGTGTTGACCGATCCGCTCTGCTTGCCGGAGCAACCGATATAGATCAGGTCACAGCCCTCCTCGAGATACGCCTCAAACACGCGCATGAATTCCTCGGGCGGAACCTGCGTGGTCTTAACGCGCTCACCGTGACGCATGATGTCGTACAGCTCACGAGGCGTATAATACTCCCAGGTCAGGGACGCAGGGGTCTCCTCCTCGTTATAGACCGTGTTCATGCGGCAGTATGCAAGATCATAGCGCTTTAAAAGATCTCCGCTGAGATCCGAGCAAGAGTCGGTCAGGATACGGATCCTTCTCATTTGTTATTTTCTCCTTATTTATCCGAAAGAATTTGACGATTCTCCCGAATACGGACCGTATACATGGTGGTCCAGAAGTTGGTAATGCCAACCACGCCCATTGCAACGCCCATCCATACACGCACGTCCAGTTCATGATATGCAAGAATGATGAGAACAATTCCCACAGCGATCTCGACCACCGCCGACAAAAGCACAAGATACCACTTGTGAATGCCAAAGCGTTGACCTTCCAGCGCCATTTGAGACTTGTTTCCGCCATCCAGCAGGGTCAGAACCGAGATTGCGGTGGGCAGAAGCACAGAAAGCTGTACCGGGTTGATGATCAGCAAAATACCGAAAATAACGTTGAAGATTCCCAAAGCAAAGTCCAATTGAAAAGCCAAACGGTACATATCGTTGGAAAAATAGCCGTACACGCCCGCGATACCGATGAGGATGCTGGCGCTTCCAACCAAGATATTGCGAAAAGATCCCGAATTTTCAAAATCCGGAACGAAGATCAAAAGCATTCCCGCGATCAAAAAGATCACAGCCGAACACAAATGTACGATCTTTGCGCTTTTTACGATGGCACTGTTGGTTTTTACATTGAAATGCTCGTTCATTGGTTTCTCCTTTCTGCTGATCACAAATCGTCAGCATAATTCTATATGATAAATTCATTTTTTTCCATATGCAAAACGCGGAAAATGTCTGTTTTTTGGGCATTTGGGGAATTTTGTACTAAAATTCAGAGCCTTGCGCTACCCTCACATTTCTCCAGAATGCGCGACAATTCCCCGTCAAACAGCGCACGCACACGCTCGATGACGGCATCCGCTTCCTCGGGGGTAACAGTTCGTTTTGGATCGGTGATCACGCGCATCAACGCCCCTGTGATCGCCTCCTCGCAAAGCATGCAGATCAATTCAAGATCGCGCTCCTCGATTTTTCTCTCGCCCACCGCCTTGCAAATTCGCTTTTGCAAAAGCTTGTGCAGCTGTTTTTTGACGTACTGCGCCAGCTCCTCGTAGCCGATGGAGCGGTAAAGATTGAACAGCACGTTTTTATAAGTGATGCAAAAATGCAGAGCCGAGATCAAGGGCTCCTCCCCCATCTCCTCACCCGATTCGCCAAGGCGCTCGAATTCAAAGCTCAGAGCGTGCTCCAATACCTCGTAGATATCGTGAAAGTGGTAATAGAAGGTGTTTCGCGTAATGCCGCACGCCTCAACGATGTCGCGCACGGTGATCTTATTCAACGGCTTGCGCTCTACCAAGCGCAAGGTGGTTTCAACAATGGCTCTTTGCGTCAGCTGTGACAAAACGGGCTCCTCCTTTCACGAATATACATATTATTATAGCACCATTGCATTATAAATGCAAGAATTTTGCATAAAAGTTTACAATATTTGCAAAACGATTGACTTTTTTGAACGTCTGTGCTATAATGGGAGCATCTTTGAAAAAAGGACGTGAACTCCTGTGAAAAGCTTTAACAACGTCAAGGGCAGCGCCATTTTGTGTCTTGCCGCCCTGCTTTGGGGCTTGGCGTTTGTCGCGCAAGCGCAAGCCGCCGACCTGGTACCCCCTTTTATTTTTAATTCTCTGCGATCCTTTATTGGTGCGGCATTTTTGTTTTGCCTGCTCCTGATCAAAAAGTGCAAGACTCATGCGCCGATCTTTCCAAAGGAAAAATCAAAATTGAAAGAAATGCTCGTCGGCGGCGTGCTTTGCGGCGTATTGCTTGCCATCAGCGTTAATTTTCAGCAATTCGGACTTTCCGCCTATCCCGCAGGTGCGGCAAGTGAAGCGCGCGCAGGCTTTTTGACCGCCTTGTACGTGGTGCTTGTCCCCGTGATTTCCATCTTTTTTGGAAAGAAAAGCTCCCTTCCCGTTTGGCTTGCGGTCATCGTGGCAACGGGCGGCATTTATATGCTCAGCCTTTCGGGCGGAATTGAGAGCATCTACCTTGGCGACGTGCTGGTATTCGTTTGCGCCATCAGCTTCAGCTTTCACATCCTTGCGGTGGACCGTTACGGCGAACCCGTGGGGGGAATTCTGCTCTCAATGCTCCAATTTTTGACGTGCGGCGTCGTTTCGGGCATCCTTTCCCTTTGCATGGAGGAGATCATATGGGCGAACATTCTTGCCGCCGCACCGCAGATCCTGTATCTTGGCATCGTCTCCAGCGGCATTGCCTACACGTTGCAGATCTACGGACAAAAATACGCCGAGCCTGCCATCGCGTCCCTTTCCATGAGCTTGGAGAGCGTGTTTGCGGCGCTGGGCGGCTGGCTGATTTCGGGAAACACGCTGACGCCGCGCGAATTGATTGGCTGTGGGCTGGTGTTCGTTGCGATCGTCGTGGCACAAATTCCGCAGTTTTTCCAAGGACGGAATCAACATGCGGCGTAAAAAATCGAAAAAAGGATTTCAAAAAGAATAAAAAAATGCGTCCGAGCACTTGACATCGGGCGCATTTTGTATTATAATAATTAGGCAAAATCAAATGCAGGTGTAACTCAATGGCAGAGTGTCCGCTTCCCAAGCCGAATACGCGGGTTCGATTCCCGTCACCTGCTCCAAAAAGGAGAGAGGGTTCGCATGAACCCTCTCTCCTTTTTGGAATCGGTGACGGATTTAGCGAAATCGTGTGCGCGCAACGCGCGCCGTGGCGAATTTGCGAAGCAAATTTGCGCCTCGGTTGCAACGCAAGCGAGGCTTGGTTCTGATTCCCGTCACCCTCTCTCCTTTTTGGAATCGGTGACGGATTTAGCGAAATCGTGTGCGCGCAACGCGTGCCGTGGCGAATTTGCGAAGCAAATTTGCGCCTCGATTGCAACGCAAGCGAGGCTTGGTTCTGATTCCCGTCACGCCCCCCCACCGCGCAAGCTTTTGAAAAAGCTTTACCAAAACTTTTAAAAGAGGCAGTTCAAACAACATTTCCTTTCAGCAAACAAAAATTGGTGAGCGTTTTGGGTGGTGGTACCAAAACGCTGGCGAGAGCCAAGCGAACCTGCGGTTCGCGTCAAAAAACGATGCACACACTAACAAATCCAATGCACAAAACAAAACGGGAGAGCACAAACTCTCCCGATATTGCTGCCTTAAAAACTTCCTTATAGGGAAGTTTTTGAAGGGGCGTGGGGGAACTTTTTCCAAAAAGTTCCCCCACAAAAAACACCCCCATAAAAAACATAACAGTGCTTGAAAAACGAGAAATATTATGCTATAATAATCCTATGCTTCGATACAGATGAAATAAAAAATGGAGGCATCCTATGAACTACGAACAATATCTTGATAAGGTGTACGGCTGTTTTCTCGGCAAAACGGTCGCAGGTACGATGGGCGCGCCCTACGAAGGCATTAAAATGCCCATGAATTTGAAATTCGCACCCGAAATGATCAACACGATGTTGCCCAACGACGATCTTGATTTGCAAGTGCTTTGGCTGGACGTTGTGAAACGGTACGGTACGGACTTTACCTCGTACGACCTGCAAAAATGCTTTTGCGAAAATTGCGACTACTCCCCCGGTGAGTACGCGGTGATGCGTAAGAATTACGAAAAAGGGATCTATCCGCCCGAAAGCGGACGCTTTTGCAATGATTTTTACACGGAGGGGATGGGGTGTCCCATTCGTTCGGAGATCTGGGCTTGTCTGTTCCCTGCTCAACCAACGCGCGCGGCTGATTTTTCGGCTCGCGACGGAGTGATTGATCACGATGGTGAATCGGTGTATGCCGAGCGTTTTTTTGCCGCTTTGGAGTCTGCCGCATTCTACGAGAGCGATTTGAAAGAGCTGATTAGCATCGCGCTTGCAGAAATTCCCGAGAATTGCAAGCTGCGCACCCTGATTGGCGATACACTTGCATGGTGTGAGCGGTACGGCGACGTAAAAACGGTGCTGGCGCGCATTCTGCATCGGTACGGACACCCCGATTGCACCAATCTGTTTCAAAACATCGGTATCACGCTCCTCGCATTACTCAAGGGCGAGCTCGATCTGATCAAAAGCTCGATGGATGCGCTCAACTGCGGCTTTGATACCGACTGCACCTGCGCGACGGTAGGTGCGGTGATTGGCACCATCCGTGGCGCAAAATCCCTGATTGGAGAATACGGCCTTGGCGACGTTAAATTTGTATTGGGCGTACACTCCCCCGATCATACCGACAGCGTCTACGATCTTTCTGTTGAGATCGCGGAGCTGGGCGCGTATTTTTCCCCCGACGTCATCAACGATCCTCCCAAAAAAGCCTTTGCATTTCAAAAACGTGATCCACTGGTGTTCTCTGTCAGCTATCCGCAGGGACCATCGATCACGTTTGGAAAGCCCACTCCCGTGGTGCTTTGCGTAACGAATAGCACAAATCGCGTAATCAGTACGTCGCTTGCGATCAACGGCTTTGGCAAACGGACGGATCGGGATCTGACGCTTGGTGCCGGTGAGCGCGTGGAGCTTTCCTTGCAATTCCGCCTTCCCGACGACGCACGGGAGCTATACGAAAAGAATCTTGTGAACGTGACCTATCCCTTGGATGCGCATACGTATCACTATACCTTCGGGCTTTCCGGCGCGGCACTTTGGAAGGTGACGGGGCCCATTTGGAAAACCGATCCCGCATATACCGACGAGGAGCTGATGAGCACCTCCAGCTACTATCAGCTGCTCAACGCCGTGCCCTACGACGGTGATTCTACCGACGTGGTACGCCGCTTCCACCTCAATTTTGCGCCCGATACCGAGACGCAATACTTGACCGAGGACGAGCTGTTTGCCGCCCCCGATGCAAACGGGACATACGTAGAGGACGTGTTTGCGCAAGCGCAGGACAGCTTTACCATGGACGATCTGTTCGGATTCCGCGGCCCCTGCACAGCGTATCTGTCACGCGTACTGCTTTGCCCCGAGGACATGACCGTTTGGGTACACGTTGGTCACAGTGCACCATTTGCTTTATACATCAACGGTGAGCTGATTGCCGAGCGCAAGGGATGCGACACGTGGACGGCGGAAAACGTGCACGTGAGTGGCGTGCGGCTGAAAAAAGGTGAAAACCGCATTGTTTGGCGTTTGACACGCGTCAACGCCGATGCAAAATACAACCTGATCTTTTCCACGGGTGCTACGTGCACCATGCATTACGTATGCATGGGCTCTGTTCATCCGCAATGCTTTTAACGAGGCAAAACCGATATTTCCCGGATTTGCAAAAAGTGATAGACAAATCCGGCAAACCGTGCTATAATAAATTATCTACATTTTATTGGAGGGTTCATGATGAAGTTATCCTTTGAACAGATCAAAAGCGTCACGGTTGGCGCAGTACAGATCTCCCAAGAGAGCGACGGCGTTCACTTTTGCAAAATGACTCCCGGGCAAGTGGAGGCATATCGCGCAATCAGCGAGGCACAGTACAACAACTCGCGCGCAACCACGGGCGTCCGTCTTGATTTTCACACCAATTCCCCCTACGTCAAGTACGTAACGACCACCACAGCAAAATATGAGCTGGCTGTGGACGGCTACCAGACCCCCATCACCCTTGCAAACAAGGGCGAAGCGATCACCTATTCCCTGCCCGAGGGCGAGCACCGCGTTACCATCTACCTCCCTGCACACGGTCCTGCCGGCGGTCTTGCCGAGGTGGAGCTTGCCGACGGCGCCACGCTCACCCGTCACAAGTTTGACCGCAAGTTTCTCTTTATCGGTGACTCCATTACCCAGGGCTGGAAGTCCGAGCTGGACACCCAAGCCTACACCTATCGCGTCAGCGATCATTTCAACGCCGAAAGCATCATTCAAGGTACGGGTAGTGCTTGCTTTGCGCAATCCACCCTCGAAAAGCTGGATTTTGACCCCGACACCGTATTCGTTGCCTACGGTACGAACGATATGGGCGGCGTTAAAACGACCGACGAGATGCACGACCGCGCCAAGGGATATCTTGCAAAGCTCCATGATTTTTATCCTAATGCGCGCTTTGTTGTGATCTCTCCTCCGTGGGTGGTCAATTACGATCAGCCACGCACCGCGGGCAGCGTTGCCGATATTTGCAAAGCCATTCGCGCCGCAGCATGTGAGCTTGGTATGGATACCGTTGTGGGTGAGGACATGATCCCCCATATGCCCTCCCTCTTTATCGATAACTGCCACCCCAATTCTCTCGGCTTTGCCTACTACGCGCACAATCTGATCAAGGCGATTTTGTAAGGATATTGTTGCATTTTTGTCGGAACCTTCTGCAAGAAGGTTCCGACACCTCCAAGAGCTTTTATCACCATTGATAAAAACGAAGGAAAGGGAACGTTTTGCTCCCTTCCCTTCTTTTTTTACTGCAAGATATTCTTTCGTCTGTTGCCCCACACATTAGCTCCCGCAAGCGTTTTGGTACCACCACCCAAAACGCTCACCGAAGTTTCTTTACCGAGAAAAATCAGAGGCTGAGTCGTTTGACTCAGCCTCTGTGTTTTTTATTGAATTAGTGAATGATGCAACGCTCGGTATCCTTATCGAAGATATGCATTCTCTCCATATCGAAACCGATGGTGATCTTCTCACCTGCGCGAGTGGTGGATCTGGAGGAAACGCGAGCGGTCAGCTTGCCCTCTTCTCCAACTCTGAGGTACAGATAAATTTCAGCACCCATCAACTCGGTTACGTCAACGTCGGTCTCAAGGGTTGCGCCTTGGCAGTTTGCTTCCATGTATGCTGCATCGTCGTGGATGCACTCGGGACGCAGACCTGCAACAACTTCCTTGCCGATGTATTCCTGCAGTTCCTCTGCCTCTGCCTTTTCAGCAGGCAGCTTGAGCTCGTTGCCCTCGTATACAAAGTATACGCCGTCGTCCTTCTTTACAAGTTCGCCGTTGAGGAAGTTCATCTGAGGAGTTCCGATAAAGCCTGCAACGAAGATGTTTACGGGCTTATCATACAGGGTCTGAGGAGTATCAACCTGCTGAATGAGACCGTCCTTCATAACGACGATTCTGGTAGCCATGGTCATAGCCTCTACCTGGTCGTGCGTTACGTATACGAAGGTGGTTTCAACGCGGTTGTGGAGCTTGGTCAGCTCGGTTCTCATGGTTGCACGGAGCTTTGCGTCCAAGTTGGAAAGAGGCTCGTCGAGAAGGAATACCTGAGGATCACGAACGATTGCACGACCCAAAGCAACACGCTGCTTCTGACCACCGGACAGAGCCTTCGGCTTACGGTCAAGCAAGTGGGTAATGTCAAGGACGCGAGCAGCCTCCTCAACCTTCTTCTTAATGGTTTCCTTCGGAACCTTGCTCAGCTTCAGACCGAATGCCATGTTTTCAAACACGGACATGTGAGGATACAGAGCGTAGTTCTGGAACACCATTGCGATCTTACGATCCTTAGGAGCTACGTCGTTGACCAGACGGTCACCGATGAACAACTCACCCTCGGAGATTTCCTCCAAGCCTGCGATCATACGCAGAGTGGTGGACTTACCGCAACCGGAAGGTCCTACCAATACCAAAAACTCTTTATCCTTGATTTCCAGGTTGAAGTCGGAAACCGCGGTAACACCGCCGGGATACTTCTTGTAAATGTGTCTGAGAGACAAGCTTGCCATATTACATGATCCTCCTGTATTGCCCACATTGTGGCATTATTTTTTATCGTATATATTATACCAAATTATTTTCCAAAATGGAAGAGTTTTTTTATCCAAAATTTTGCCCTCGTATTTGTGCAACATGCACAAATATTCGACATCTTTTTTGAACTTCAAAAAATCTAACGGCTCTTTTGCTTAATATATTAAGCGATTAAGCCTTACCCTTGGAGCGCATCGTCAAAGAAATTCTCTTTTTTGCAACGTCCACGCTCAACACGCGCACCTTGACGGCATCGCCGACCTTGACCACGTCGGAGGGATGCTTGACAAAGCGATCGGAGAGTTGCGAGATGTGCACCAGACCATCCTGGTGTACGCCGATGTCGACGAACGCGCCAAAGTCGATGACGTTACGCACCGTTCCCGTCAGCTCCATGTCGGGCTTGAGGTCTTCAAGGCTGAGGATATCGTCTCTGAGCACGGGAGGAGGAAGCGTATCACGTACGTCACGTCCGGGCTTTTCCAGCTCGTCAAGAATATCCTTGAGCGTCGGCTCACCCACGCCAAGCTTTGCGGCTACTGCCGAAAAGCCCTCGGACTGCACCTTTGCGCCAAGCTCCTTCAGGTTTCCGTTTGCAACGTCCTCCTTGGTATAGCCAAAGCTCTCCAGGAGCGCTGCGGCAGCCTCGTAGGATTCGGGGTGCACACCGGTATTATCAAAGATCTCCTTGCCGCCGGGAACGCGCAAAAATCCTGCCGCCTGCTCGTAAGCCTTGGCACCAATGCGCGGCACCTTTAAGAGCTGTGCGCGGTTGGTGAACTCGCCGTTCTCTTCACGGTATTTGACGATGTTGCGCGCGGAGGTGATATTGATACCCGAAATGTAGGAAAGCAAGGAATAGGATGCGGTATTGATATCCACGCCAACGGCGTTGACGCAATCCTCTACCACGCCGCCCAGCGCCTCGTCCAGACGTGCCTGCTTCATGTCGTGCTGATACTGACCGACGCCGATGCCCTTGGGATCGATCTTGATCAGCTCTGCCAGAGGATCCTGCAGGCGGCGCGCGATGGAGACTGCACTTCTTTGCATCACGTCAAATTCCGGGAACTCCTCTGCCGCCAGCTTGGATGCCGAGTAGATGGAAGCACCCGCCTCGCTGACCACGATATACTTGACGTCCTCGGGGATCTCCTTAAGGAGACCTGCTACGAAGATCTCGCTTTCCTTGGAGGCGGTACCGTTACCGATGGCAATGACGTCCACGCGGTGCTTGGTGATCAGTCGCTTCATGATGGACTTGCTCTTTTCGATCTCCTCACGGGGCTTGACGGGATAAATGACCGCGGTATCGACCACCTTACCCGTTTTGTCGACCACTGCCAGCTTACATCCGTGTGCGTAGCCGGGGTCAAAGCCCAACACCGTCTTGCCCTTTAAAGGAGACTGCATCAGAAGATGGCTGAGGTTATCGGCAAAGACCTTGATCGCGCCCTCGCAGGCGTTGTCGAAAATATCACTGCGGATCTCACGCTCGATGGAGGGAGCGATAAGACGGTCGTAGCTATCCAGAATTGCCGCCGAAACGTACGCCTCGGCAGGGCTTTGGTTGTTGAGCAGAATTTGGGAGAAGAGATAGTTGAGCACGATCTCGGAGGCAACGGTGATGTTCACCTTCAAGAACTCCTCCTTTTCTCCGCGGTTGATGGCAAGCACGCGGTGAGGCAACACCTTTTTGAGTGCTTCGGCGTACTCGTAATACTGCGCGTAGACCGAATCCTCCTCCTTTGCCTGCTTGGTGGAAAGCGTACCGAACTCAAAGGTCAGACGGCGGAGCTCCTTACGGAATTCCGCATTGTCGGAAATGTCCTCGGCAATGATGTCCTTGGCTCCCTGAAGAGCTTCCTCCACGCTTGCAACGCCCTTTTCTTCATTAATATATGCCTCTGCTTGCTCCTCGATGGAGGGGGTGTAGGTAGGCTCTTGCGCCAGGATGAGCTCTGCCAGGGGCTCCAAGCCCTTCTCTCTTGCCACCGACGCACGCGTTTTGCGGTGTGGGCGGAAGGGACGGTAAATATCGTCGACCTCGGTAATGGTCTGCGCCGCCTCGATTGCCGCCTGAATTTCGGGCGTCATCTTTTCCTGGGCGGAGATCAGATCAAATACCTCCTGCTTTCTCTTTTCAATGTTGCGCAAGAAGTTGAGGCGATCGTTCAGGTCACGCAGAATGTTGTCGTCAAGACTTCCCGTAACCTCCTTACGGTAACGCGCGATAAAGGGGATGGTATTTCCCTCATCGATCAGTGCAACGGTCTTTTCGACCTGATCGACCTTCAAGTTGAATTCCTGCGCCAATTTTTCAATAATGTTCATTGGTTGTCGAGTTCCTTTCTGTTGGGACGTTTATGATTGATTGAGCAGCTCGATCTCCCCCTCGGTCAGCTCTCGCCATTCACCGCGCGCAAGCGCGGGATCCAGCGAAAGGGGCCCAAAGGTTCTCCGCTCCAAATAGGTGATTTGATTGTGGACGGCTTCCATCATCAATTTGATCTGATGATATTTGCCCTCCGTAATGGTAATGATCCCTTCCCGTTCGTTTTCCAAAGCTACGGTACAAGGCTTGGTGGTGTAGCCGCCAATGTCCACGCCGCTCTCAAGAGACGTAATATCATCCTCGGAGAGCGGAAACTTGACGTGGAAGGCGTAGCTTTTTGCCACGTGACGTTTTGGAGAAAGCAAGCGGTGGGAAAGCTGACCGTCGTCGGTGAGCAGCATCAATCCCAGCGTGTGCTTATCCAATCTGCCGCAGGGGAAAAGACCGCGCTTGCGGTATTCCTCGGGCAACAGCTCGGTCACCACGCGCTCGCCTCGCCCGTCCTCGGTGGCACTGACGTACCCGTCGGGCTTGTTGAGCATGACGTAAACGAATTTGCGCCAGAGGACCTTCCGTCCGCAATAAATAATGCGATCGGCATCGGGGTCCACCTGCACGTCGGCAGTGCGCACCGGAAAGCCGTTGACGCTGACCTGCCCTGCCCGTACGGCACGGGCGCTTTCCTTTCGGGAGGCGACTCCGCACTCCGAAAGCAATTTATCCAATCGCATGCTTGCCTCCTTGTTTCCGGGGACGTTTGCCGATCCGCTTACGCAAAATCAACATCCTGACCATTATACCACATTTTTTCAAACTTGTCAAGTCATAAGTTGGTTCCCAATCAAAAAGGGGCTGAGTCATTTAGCGCAGAACAAAAACACACAAGCAAAATAAGAAAAAACGAACCGCTTTTTCTGTCGAGAAGATAGAGAAAGCGGTTTTTAAGGTAGAAATCCTTACGGATTTCGATATTTTATGTGTGTTTTTTAGCCGCGCTCCCACCCTCTGCCGTACCTTTGTACGGCGACGATGGGGGGATCACGTCTTCTGCATCTGAATGACTCAGCCCCTTCTATCGGTCTTTCGCTTCCTGCTTTTGATTTTTTCTCCACTCTCGCGGCGAAACCCCGTGCAAGGCTTTGAAGCTGCGTGAAAAATATTCCACGTCGGGATATCCGCACCGCTCGGCGATCTCTCGAATCGAAAAATCCTCCTCGGTCAGCATCACCTCAGCATTCCTCATGCGCTCCTTGGCAACGTACTGCATAATGGTCATGCCAAACTCGCGCTTGAAGTGCTCGGTCAGGGTCACGGTACTGCAATGCAGATTCCAGCTCAGATCCCCCAATGTAATTTTGCTGCCGATATTTTGTTGCACGTAATTTTGGATCAGCACCCCAAGAGAGCGTTGATCATTGGAGATGAGATCGTTGACCTCGATGTACTGCGCCATCAGTCGAAGCAGATCGGCATACGCCTCCAGCGTCTTGCGCGAATAATGCGGCATCTCGATGATGCATTGGCGCAAATGCTCGGCATTGAGTGCGGGTGCAAACTTCAAGGCTTGCCGCAGGGGAAGCTCGTCACACCCATCCCTCGTCTCCATGCCCATGGCAAAAAAGAGATAGGCAATAACAGATCCGTTTTTCATAATGGGCGTGATCGCCTCAAAAATACCGAACGGACAAATATAAGTCAAGGATTTTTTGGTCTCGTCTACGTATCGAAGCTTAGAGAGATCCGACTGCATGCAGACCTCCACACACTTGGGAGACTTATGAATGGAAGCGCAGAAGTTATTCCCCGGGCAGCGGCAGGAAATCACGTTGCGATACTGGGTATTGACCACCGCAACCTCCATTCCCGAGATCTGATAAAAATTTTGCAACAGCTTTTCGAGTGCGGGAACGTTCATAGGGCTGCCTCCCTTCCGCATCGTTTTTGTACCTATACTATAGCACAAACCGTAAAAAAAAGCAACCCCTATCTCCAAAAAACCGATGTAAAAAATTATTTTTTACCGATTTTTCAAGTTTTTTTATCGATTATTCAAATTTGATTATGGATTTTTCAAATATCTTTATGGATTTATCATTCCAAAAAGCGCCAAACTCTGCTATAATATTGTGCGGAACGGGATTGTTCAAGATATTTTTTTCGTTGCTATTGATTTTTTAAACAAACTCTTGTATAATATATCCGTCATATTTTATTTTATAAAATAGGAGACCCTTTTTATGGATCTGCTCAGCGTTTTCTTTGTTGCATGCCTGGTCGTCATTTACACCATGCAATCCCTTCTGACGCGGTATTATTCCGCAACCTATCCCGGCAAGGAGGAGCTTTCCTCCCCCGTATTCACCATCATCAGCGGCTTGATCGTAACGCTGGTCACCCTGGCGTTTTCAGGCTTTCGCTTTGAGCCCTCGCTCATCACCGTGGTGCTTGGCATTGCCAACGCCCTGGCAATCGTCATGTATAACACCGCCCTCATCCGCGCCTCGGCACTCGGTCCCTACTCCATTACCATGGTGTTTTTGATTGCCGGCGGCATCATCATCCCTGCCATTGAGGTGCAGTTCTTTGGAGACGACCTGAATATCATCAAGATCCTTTCCATCCTCGTCGTGCTGGCGTCGGTCTACATGGTAGCGCGCAAGGAGGGAGAGGCATATCAGGACAAGCGTAAATTCTTTTTTTACTGCATTCTGCTTGCCATTGGAAACGGCTCATACGGAACGCTGTTGGATATACAGCAGCGACTGACCATCGGCAACGCCGAGTTCTCCCCCGAAAAGGAAGAAATGATCATCATCACCTACTTTACGAGCATGATCATTTCCGCCATTATACTCTTTGCCCAGCAAAAGAAGGGCTTCTTTACGGCGATGAAGCAGACCAAAAAGTCTGCCATCTTCCTCGTCGGTGCATCTCTGGTGGTGGCGAGTGCCATCAATCTGTTCGTATTCGTTATTGCATACATGCAAAACCACGGCGGTACCACGGTGCTTTACACCCTGGATAACTCCATCGTCTTTTTGCTCAGCGTGGCGTTCTCCTGCATCTTTATGAAGGAGAAGCTCTCCAAGATCAACGTCATTGGCTGTATTACCCTGTGCCTGGCGCTGGTTTGTATCTCGCTCTCCACGCAGATCCTTGCCCTGTTTTAATACAACGGCAATGCAACCGTTGCTTGCCGCCAAAATATTTCTACATTACTTGAGAAAGGAATTTTGATCATGAATAAAAAGCTTACTGTTGGCGTTGTTGGTCTTGGCTTTGGTGGCAACCATCTGCAGGCTGCCATCGACTTTGGCGCAGAGATCGCCGCCATTTGTGACGTCAATCCCGAAAGACTGAATGCCTACCGCGAAAAGCATAACCTCCCCGAGAGCGCATGCTTTACCGATTACCGCGACGTGCTGGCGCTTGACTCCATCGACGCCGTGATCATCGCCACCCCCGACCAATTGCACCGCGAGATTGCCGTTGCCTTTTTGGAGGCAGGCAAACACGTGATGTGTGAAAAGCCCCTGGCGCTGACGCGCGAGGACATGCGTGCCATTGTGGCGGCGGCAAAGGCAAGTGACAAAAAGTTTATGGTAGGTCAGATCTGCCGCTTTACTCCCGCTTTTATCAAGGCAAAAGAGCTGGTGGAGGCTGGCACCATTGGTGAGCTTTACTACGTGGAGTCCGAGTACGCGCACGACTACGAAAAGATGCTGCGCTCCGTTGCCAAGCATTGGAGAACCGATCCCCTGCGTCACGGCGTGGTGGGCGGCGGCTGTCATGCAGTCGACCTGCTCCGTTGGATCGCGGGAGACCCCACCGAGGTCACCGCGTACGGCGTACATAAGCTCCTCCCCATGGTCCCCTATGATGACACGACCATTTCCATTCTCAAGTTCCCGAACGGCGTTATCGGTAAGATCTTCGTTTCCACGGGCTGCAAGCGCAACTATACCATGCGTACCCTGCTTTACGGAACCAAGGGCACCATTATTTGCGATAATACCTCCGATCACATGCAGCTCTTTACCATCGGCGAGAACGGCATGAGTGTTAACGAACAGCCCGAGATCATTCCGATCAACGTCAATAACCACAACGCCCTGCAGGAGTTCCGTGTATTCGCGGACGCGATCCTGAACGATACTCCTGTTCCAACCGACGCCATTGAAGGTGCAAAGAGCGTGGAGGTCTGCCTCTCCATCGTGCAATCGGCAGAAACCGATCAAAAGGTATTTCCTAACTATCAGTTCTGATTTTTTCTTGATTTCAATCTTTTCACCATTCTAAAAGGAGAACCATTATGCCGAAAAGAACACTTTTGACCGGTGTAGCCTACCACGGCAACCGCATGCTCTCTCACGCTGTAGCCGATATGCGCGAAATCGCGCAGGCGGATATGGACGTTGTTGTGCACATGCTCTCCCAAACCGACCGTGACCGTCACAAGACGGTGATGAAGGATATTTTTGCCGCCACCGAGGATGCCGGACTTGACGTTTGGGTGGATTGCTGGGGCTTGGGTGGCCCTCCCGGTGACGTTTCCAACTTTCTTGCTTATCATCCCGAATGCCATGCATATTTCTCCAACGGAGAGCTGATGGCGCCCTACGCTTGCCTCAATCACCCCACCTACCGCGACTTTGTCAAGGGATGGATCGAGGACGTATATGAGATGGGTGCGCGCACCATCTTTTGGGACGAGCCCCATTTGGGAACCAAAAAGGCAGAAAACGGCGAAATTCTTTACGGCTGTAGCTGCCCCACCTGCAAAAAGCTGTTTGAGGAGCGCTACAACCGCCCCATGCCGCGCGAGCTGGACGAGGATGTCATTCAGTTCCGTACCGATACCATCGTCGATTATCTTGGCACCGTATCCACCTATGCGGCAATTCACGGCATGACCAACGCCGTTTGCGTGATGTTCGTGCCGGAGCTTGGCTCCAATCTGGATCTGCTGGACCGCATTTGTACGCTACCCAATATGCACAACGTGGGAAGTGACCCCTATTGGTATGGTCAGGAGGGTGCACACCCATACGAATACGTCTACAGCCGTGCCAAGGCGACGGTTGAAATGGCTGACAAATGCAAAAAGGATCATAACGTGTGGATCCAGACCTACAACGTCCCACGCGGACGCGAGGAGGAGATCATCGAGGCAACTGCCGCCGCATACGATGCCGGCGCGCGGACACTCCTTGCCTGGGGCTACCACGGAAGCGAGTCCAACACCTACCGCGCAAAAAATCCAATGCGCACGTGGGATTTGACCGTGGAAGCCATGAAACGCGTACGCACCATGGAGCGGGATCGCATTCTGGCAGAAAACCGCATGCGTTTTATGAAATAATTAATAAGAGCAATAACCCCCAAGGAGAAACCAAAAATGAAAGAAAAACTTGTTGTAGCCGTTCTCGGCTTGCAAATGGGACGCAGACACCTGTTTGCCGCAAAGGAATACGGTGCCGAGATTGGTGCAATTTGTGATATTGACACCCAAAAGCTTGCCAAATACAAAGAGGAATATCAGCTTTCCGACGAGCAATGCTACACCGATTGGAAAGAGGTGCTCAAGCGCGACGACATCAACGTGGTCGTGATTGCAACGCCCGATCAGCTCCACCGCGAGGAGGTGGAGGCGTGCCTTGCCGCAGGCAAGCACGTGCTTTGCGAAAAGCCGCTGGCTCTGACGCGTGAGGACATTTGCGCCATTGTCAAGGCGGCAAACGCCTCGGATAAAAAGTGCATGGTCGGTCAGGTCAGCCGCTTCCATACCGCGTTCGTCAAGCTCAAGGAGCTGGTAGACAGCGGCATCATCGGCGACATTTATTACATGGAGACCGAGTACGCGCACGATTACGCCACCATTCTCAAGCCCTGGGATCCCGCTTGCGAGCACGATATGGACAAAAAGATCTCCATGTGGCGCAGCGATCCTCAGCGTCACGGCGTGGTGGGCGGCGGTTGCCATGCGGTGGATCTGCTCCGCTGGTTCTGCGGCGACCCCACCGAGGTCATGGCGTACGGCACGCACAAAATGCTGCCGCAGGTCTCCTATGACGATACGACGGTTGCCATCCTCAATTTCCCGAACGGCATCATCGGTAAGGTCTTTGTTTCCACGGGATGCAAGCGTCCCTACACGCGCATGACCTCCATTTACGGCACCAAGGGAACTTTGGTTTGCGACAGCACCAAGGGTGAGATCAAGGTCTATACCGTTGGTGAGGACGGTGTTCGCGTCAACGAAACGCCCGAGATCGTGACCGTGGAGGTCAAGGATCACAACGCCGTTGCCGAGTTTGTAAAATTTGCACAGCACATCGAAAACGACGAGGTTGTGGAAATGGATGCGGATCTTGGCGCGCGTACGGTTGAGGTATGCCTCTCGATTGTTCGCTCCAGCGAGATCGGTAAGCCCGTTTCCCCCAACTATCAATTTACGTAAAATCAAAAAGCCGCTCACACGAGCGGCTCTTTGTGCTACAATGAACACTTGAAAAGGATCTTCACTTTATGAACGTTAGAACAAAACCGCACAAGGATCTGACAGAAGGACCGCTCCTTTCGCAGATCATTCTCTTTGCCCTGCCGCTGATTGCCACCTCGGTGCTTCAGCTCCTGTTCAACACCGCCGACACCATTATGGTAGGTCGTTGGGGCGGAGAGACCCCCGAGGAATGCGCCGACGCCTTAGCGGCGGTAGGTGCTTGCGGGGCTTTGATCAAGCTGATTGGTGACTTTTTCCTCGGAATCGGGATTGGAGCCGGTATTCTTGTGGCACACGGTGTTGGCGCGCGTGACTATGACGACGTCAAAAAAACCGTGCACACCTCCCTGCTCCTTTCCTTCGTTGCAGGCGTTGTGACCATGCTGGTAGGCTTTTTCGCCTCCCCGTACATATTAGAATGGATGCAAACCCCCGCCCTGGATCAAGCAATCCCTTACATCCGCGCATATTTCTTTGGCATGCCGGCAACCGTAATCTACTACTACTGCGCCGCAATGCTCCGCTCATCGGGAGACTCTGCGCGTCCGCTGATCTTTCTTAGTGTGGCAGGCGTTGTCAACGTTGCGCTCAATTACGTTGCCGTCGTCACCTTGAAAATGGGGGCAATGGGTGTGGGTCTTTCCACCGCCATTTCGCAATGGGTCTCCTGCTTTTTGATCATTGGATACATGCTCCGCGCCGACATTCCCTGCCACATAGACCTCAAGGAATTGCACATCGACCTCGCAAAGCTGAAGAAGATCCTTCTGCTTGGTATCCCCGCAGGCATACAGTACACCTTTTTTGCCATTTCCAACGTGCTCATTCAGGCGGCAATGAACCCCTTGGGCTCCGTTGCGGTGGCAGGTAACACAGCGGCGTGCAATCTGGACTCCTACGTTTACGCCACGCAAAACGCCTTTTATCAAACCACGCTGACCTTTGTGGGACAGCATCTTGGCGCGTGCAAATTCAAGCGAATGAAAAAATCCATCCTTCTGTGCGTGATATCGGTCACAACCATAGGCTTGGCGGTGGGCATTGGAATGCTGCTTTTGGGTGAACCGCTCCTGCAGCTTTACACCCCCGACAACGCAGAGGTCATCCACTTTGGCATGGTACGATTGCAGGTGTTCTGCCTCTCCTTCTTCATCGGCGGCTTGATGGAAACGGGTTGCGGCGCGCTCAACGGGCTTGGAAAATCGGTCTCCCCCATGGTCATCACGCTCATCGGCTCCTGCCTGTTCCGCGTGGTGTGGATCTACACCGTATTCGCCTATTTCCAGCCGATCCTTCCGCTCTCCGACGCGCTTCGCGTGCTCTATCTCTCCTACCCCATCTCCTGGGCGCTGACGGCGTTGGTACAATTTTTGTTCTGCTTTACCAACCTGAAAAAAGCCGAGAAGGAAGCAACGTTACAACCGGAACACATCTAATAAAACGAGGCAGTCTCAAATTTGCATTTGAGACTGCCCCGCATTTTTTATTTCACGTGTTGTAAGGTCTTTTCTACAAGGTCGGAAACCGAGATGCGATCCAC